>NZ_DAOLKE010000085.1:0-12106 GCF_035331805.1 Plasticicumulans sp.
TTCCATGCACTTGACCCGTGCATCCATCGATCTGGACTGCACTTCCATGCACTTGACCCGTGCATCCATCGATCTGAACCGTGCTTATATCGACCTGAACAGCAGTTGCACGCGTGTGACCCGCAGTTCGATCGACCTGAACCGCGCTTGCACACGCGTGACCCGTACTTCCATCGATCAGGAACCGCACATGGACGTGCGTGATGCCGGTCACGGCCGGCCATACGCTGCGGCCGGGCATCCACAGCTTCGCAGGAGGGGCTGATGCGTGCATGGCAAGCGCAGGAAACCACGCTCACATTGCAGGATTCCCGGAACAACCGGCCGGAACAGCCCTGCAATCACCCAGAAACACGCGAAATGACGGCTGCGCTGCCTTCGGCCCGGTCTGCGCCCCCCGCGACCCTCCCCGGCGTCGCCACCGGATCAGGACGCCAGCCGCGCACAAACGCCGCCGCCCCGCTTCCCTTGCGGAAAGCGGGGCGGAGACAGGGGCGAAACCGTGTGCCGATGCCGGATTACAGGCTGCTGCGCTTGGCGATCGCCTTCGGCCGGCGCTTCTTCAGACGCGTGGCTTCGCGCGTGCGTGCCTCGGCGGCGGCGATCAGCAGTTCGTGCGTGCCGCGCGTCTCGCCGTTCTCGGACGGCGTGCGCTGCACGTAGGAACCGTCGGACTGCATGTCCCAGGCGCTGCGCCGCTCGTTGAGCTGGGTGTCGAGGATCGCGCGCAGCTCCAGCCGCGCCTCCGGGTGCTCGACCGGCGCGACGACCTCGACGCGGCTTTCGAGGTTGCGCTTCATGCAGTCGGCCGAGCCGATGAAGTATTCCTCATGGCCGCCGTTGCGGAAGTAGAACAGCCGCGGGTGTTCGAGGAAGCGCCCGACGATGCTGATCACGCGCACGCTCTCCGAAATCCCCGGCAGGCCCGGACGCAGCCGGCAGGTGTCGCGCACGATCAGGTCGACGCGCACGCCGGCCTGCGCGGCGCGGTACAGCGCACGCACGATGTCGGCGTCCTCGAGCGCGTTCATCTTGAACTGGATCAGGCCGGGGTTCTTCGTGGTGTGCAGGCGGATCTCGCGCTCGATGCGATCGAGCAGCGCGGGCTTCAGCAGCTTCGGCGCCGGCAGGAGCTTGCGGTAGTTGCGCTTGGGCGTGAAGCCGGTGGTCAGGTAGTTGAACAGCTCCATCAGGTCATCGCCGATCACCTCGTCGGCGGTCAGCAGGCCGAGGTCGGTGTACAGCCGCGCCGTGCCCGGGTGGTAGTTGCCGGTGCCGATGTGCGCGTAGCGGCGCAGGCCCGAGTAGTCGCGGCGCACGACGAAGATGACCTTGGCGTGGGTCTTGAGGCCGACGACGCCGTAGTTGACGTGGATGCCGGCCTCTTCCATGCGCTCCGCCCAGCGGATGTTGGCGGCCTCGTCGAAGCGCGCCTTCAGCTCGACGACCACCGCCACCTGCTTGCCGTTGCGCGCGGCCTCGACCAGGTACTGGATGATCCGCGCATCGGCCGAGGTGCGGTACAGCGTCATCTTGATCGCCAGCACCTTCGGATCGCGCGCCGCCTCGCGCAGGAAGCGTTCGACCGAGGTCGCGAACGACTCGTAGGGGTGTTGCAGCAGGATGGTGCCGGCGTCGCGGATGGCGTGGAAGATGTTCGGCGAGCCGGCGAGCTTAGGGTGGTCGAGCGGACCGTGCGGCGTGTCGTGCAGTTCGGGGCGGTCGACGCCGGCGATCTGGAACAGGTCGCGCATCGCCATCATGCCGCCGACATCGAACACGTCGGTGTCCTCGTCGAGACCGAGTTCGGCGGCGAGCATGCCGCGGTGCACCGGGTCCATGCCGCGGTTGACCTCCAGGCGCACGGTCGGCGCGAAGCGCCGCTCGCGCAGCTCGGATTCGATCAGCAGCAGCAGGTCGTCGGCCTGATCCTCGTCGGCCTCGACCACGGCGTTGCGCGTGACGCGGAAGCACTCGACCGCCTCGATGACCATGCCCGGCACCAGCAGGTCGAGGTTCTCGGCCATCACGTCCTCGAGCGGCACGAAGATCGTGTTGTTCTCCAGGGCGATCAGCCGCTCGACGCCCTGGCCGGTCGGCACCTTCACGCGCATCAGCGACACCTGCTCGTCGTGCGGGTAGCGCACCGTCACCAGCAGGTTCAGCGACAGGTTGGAGATGAACGGGAACGGATGCGCCGGGTCCATCGCCTGCGGCGTCACCAGCGGCAGCACCGTGCGGATGTACATCTGGCGCAGATCCGCCTGCTGCTCGGTCGTGAGGTTGCGACAGCGCCGCACGTGGATGCTCTCGGCGATCAGCAGTCCGTGCAGCACGCCGGAGAGCACGCGCATCTGCTCGTTGATCTCGCGCACGGCTGCGTAGCACTCGCTGAGCTGCTGGCGCGGCATGCGCCCGTCGACGCTCGGCGTGCGCACGCCGGCGGCGATCTGCTGCTTCAGGCCGCCGATGCGCTTCATGAAGAATTCATCGAGGTTGGAGCTGACGATCGCGAGGAACTTCACGCGTTCGAGCAGCGGCGTGCGCGCGTCCTCGGCCTCGTGCAGCACGCGGCGGTTGAACGCCAGCCAGGTCAGCTCGCGGTTCAGGTACAGCTCGGGGCTGTCGAGATCGGGCGGTACGGCATTGCTGACGGCGGGAATGGCCGGGGTTTCGGCCGGACCGGCAACCGTGAGGATCGGGGAATTGGCGCTGCGCGCCTCGACGGCTGCCGGCGCGTCGGCCGGCAGCAGCGGGTCGAGTGGTGGAACGGACATCGTGCGGGAACTCCGGTGGCTCGCGACGGCCGCCGCCGCCGGTGACCGGTGCATCCGGACTCGAAGCCGGCAACCGCACGCGCACGCACCGACAGACGGCGTCTGCCCATTTTGCGACGCTTTGACGACAGTCGCATGACGGTTTGATTACGGATGTCGCGCGGCTTCAGCGCGTCGCCACCGGGGCTGCCGCCGGCCTGACCGCCGGCGTCACGCGCCAGACGGTGTTGCCGACATCATCGGCGACCAGCAGCGCCCCGTGCGCGTCGATCGCAACCCCGACCGGCCGGCCGCGCGCCTGATCGCCGTCGCGAAAGCCGCCGAGCACCTCCTGCACGGCGCCGTCGGGCCGGCCGTCGCGAAACGGCACGAACACGACGCGATAACCGGCCGGCGGCTCGCGGTTCCACGAACCGTGCTGGCCGATGAAGGCGCCGTTGCGGTACTGCGGCATCAGCATGCCCGAATAGAAGCTCAGGCCGAGCGAGGCGGTGTGCGCACCGAGCGCGTAATCGGGCTGCAGCGCCCGTGCGACCAGCTCCGGGCGCGGCGGCTCGACGCGGGCATCGACGTGCGCGCCGTAGTAACTGTACGGCCAGCCGTAGAAGCCGCCGTCCTGCACCGAGGTCAGGTAATCCGGCACCAGATCGCTGCCGAGTTCGTCGCGCTCGTTGACGACGGTCCACAGCTGCCCGGTCTGCGGCTGCCAGGCCAGACCGTTGGGGTTGCGCAGGCCCGAGGCGTAGACGCGGGTTTTGCCGCTGCTGCGCTCGATCGCGAGGATCGCCGCGCGGTTCTCCTCGACCGCCATGCCGTTCTCGGCGACGTTGCTGTTGGAGCCGACCGTCACGTACAGCGTGCGGCCGTCCCGGTCGGCGATGAGGTTCTTGGTCCAGTGATGGTTCAGCGGCCCGCCGGGCAGGTCGGCGAGCTTCACCGGCGCGGCGCGGATCTGCGTGTCGCCGCGCCGGTACGGGAATCTCAGCAGCGCATCGGTGTTGGCGACATAGAAATCCTCGCCGACCAGCGCCATGCCGAACGGCGAGTTCAGTCCCTCCAGGAACACCGTGCGCGTTTCCGGCCGGCCGTCGCCGTCGGCATCGCGCAGCAGCGTGATGCGGTTGGCGCTCGGCGTGCTGCTGCCGGCGCGCTTCATGAACCATTTCATGATCCAGCCCTTCAGCCCCTGGCCGTCCTCGGGCTTCGGCGGGGCGTCGGTCTCGGCGACCAGCACGTCGCCGTTCGGCAGCACGTACAGCCAGCGCGGATGCGCGAGCCCGTCGGCGAAGGCCTGCACGGCGAGCCCCGGCGCCGGCACCGGCGTCACGCCCTGCGGCCAGCCGCTGGCCTCGGCGACGTTGACGGTCGGGATCAGCGTGCGCTTCGGCTCTGGGAGCTGCGGTGCCGGTCCGTAGCCGGCCTCGGCCGGCAGCGTCGCGGTCTCGCCGCAGCCGGCGGCGAAGACGGCAGCCAGCAGCAGGCCGGCGAGCGGCACATGCCGCGACTCGCGGCCGGCGACGGGGCGAAACGGGGCGGCAGGCATCGGCGGACTCCGGCGGCACGGGGGGATTGCCGCTGTGCGACCGGCCGGCCGCCGGCCCCGTTCCGGGGCATGAACGTTTGCTCATGCCCCGGAACGGGACCGGCGCGCAGCGCAGCGCCGGGTCCTGCCGGCTTTCAGGCCGCCGCCGGTTCCGCCGGCACCGGGAAGTCGATGTCGGTCTGCGCGACCTCGTTCAGGTAGTTGGTCAGCACGTTCAGCGCGACCAGCGCCACGAGTTCGACCAGCTCGCCATCGCCGTAGCCGGCCTCGCGCACCGCGGCCAGATCGCCGGGGCCGACGTGGCCGCGGGTCTCGGCGACGCGACGCGCGAAGCGCAGCGCCGCATCGGCGCGCAGATCGTGCGAGCGGCCGCGGCGGTTCTGCGCGATCTCGTCGGCATCGAGCCCGGCGAGCCGGGCACCGAGCCAGGCGTGCGCGGCCAGGCAGTAGCGGCAGCCATCGTATTCGGCGATGGCGAGTGCCACGCGCTCGCGGGTCGCGGCGTCGATCGCGCCTTTGCCGAGCGCGCCGTGCAGGCCGAGCAGGCCTTCGAGCGCCGCCGGGCTGTGCGCGGCGACGCGAAACAGGTTGGGCACGGCACCGAAGGCAGCGTGCACGGCATCGAGCAGCGGCCGGGACGCGGCCGGAGCGGCCTCGATCGACGGGAAGGCGGGGATGCGGGACGTGTCGTTCATCGTGTCGTTCATGGCGGCATGGCTCTCGGCAGGTTCGGCGGCCGGGAGCGCCGCCGATGCCGAGCCAGTGTGATTGCCGATGCCGGTGACGATAATCCGTTTGCTCTGCACGACATCATTGCGTCAGACGGAGGAATCCATGGACCGCCATGCCACGCTGCTTGCCTTCGTCAGCGTCGTCGACGCCGGCGGCTTCGCCCCGGCCGCGCGCCGGCTCGGGCAGTCGCCGGCCGCAGTCACGCGCCTGGTCGCGGCGCTCGAAGCCCGGCTCGGCGTGCGCCTGCTGGCGCGCACGACGCGGGCGGTGACGCCGACCGACGCCGGCCAGCGCTATCTGGAGCGGGCACGCGCGCTGCTCGCGGCCTTCGACGAGGCCGACGAAGCCGTGCAGGATGAACGCAGCCAGGCGCGCGGACATCTCGTGGTCGCCGCTCCGCTGCTGTTCGGGCGGCTGCACGTCGCGCCGCTGCTGGCTGGCTTCCTCGCCGATGAGCCGCGGGTCAGCGCCGAGCTGCGCCTCGGCGATCACTACGCGCAGCTGATCGAGGAGCGCATCGACGTGGCCGTGCGCATCGGCCCGCTCGCCGATTCGACGCTGGTCGCGCGCCCGGTCGGCAGCGTGCGCTGCGTGCTGGTCGCCGCCCCCGATTATCTGGCGCGGCACGGCCACCCGCAGACCCCGGCCGCGCTGGCCGCACACGAACTGATCGCCTGCACGGCGCTGACGAGTGCCGCGGAGTGGATCTTCGGCGACGAGGCCCGGGCGCTGCGCGTGCCGATCGCCCCGCGCCTGCGCAGCAACAGCGCCGATGCAGCCCTCCTGTACGCCGAGCGCGGCGGCGGCATCACCGCGCTGCTGTCGTATCAGGTCGCCGAAGCCGTGCGCGCCGGCCGGCTCGTGTCCGTGCTCGGCAGCTTCGCCCCGCCGCCGCTGCCGGTGCATCTGGTCTACCCGAGCGCCCGCGGCCTGCCGGCCCGCACCCGGCGCTTCATCGATCGCGTCGTCACGCAGGCCGACTGGCAGTTCGCGGATCTCTGAGCCCTGCGCGCCGCCCGTGCGTTCATCCGGCAGCGCAGTCCTGCGCACGCGCGAAGGAAGGCAGCGGGGAATGCTTCCTGCGCATGTGACGACTTGCAGGGCTGACCGACATGTGCTTCGTCCAGAGCAGCATAATTGATAATTTATCGGTTAATACAGTTATAAAAACCATCATATCTGCAGGATTTGATTGATTATTGAACTTATCAGGGCAAACAGTGCGAAAACCGGCCAGAGCGGCGATTACGGGCTGATTACGGGTTGCGCAGGCAGCTGTTTTCGACTGCAGACCCCCGGCATCAGCCCCGCCGGCGCCCGGCGTGGCCGGACCTGTCACGGCCGGCGCCGTGCCGATGGACGATTCGTGCATAGCAGCAGGTCGTGCGCGGCCGGCACGCGGCGCGCGGGCGTGGCTCGAAACCCGGGCTGACGGCCGGCCTGCGCCGGGCCGCCGGCTTCTGCCGTTTCCGTTCCGGCCCGTCCGGAGCCGAAGTCCGCCGCTGCCGGCCGGCTGTCAGGCTGCCTCGCTGCCTGCGGTACCCCGACCGGTCCGTCTTCCCGCCCGCGTCGAGGAAAACAACCCGTGGACGACTGCCTGCATCTGAAGATCACCCGCCGCCGGCTGCTGATCGCGAGCGCCGTGTCGGCCAGTGCGGCGGCGCTGCCGTCGCTGTCGGGCGCCGCAAGCCGCGATGCGCCGCAAACCGCGGCAGTCCCGGTGCAGCAGCGCGTGAGGCTGCGCATCAACGGCGAGGTGCACAGCCTCGAACTCGATACGCGCACGACGCTGCTCGATGCGCTGCGCGAGCATCTGCAGCTGACCGGCACCAAGAAGGGCTGCGATCACGGCCAGTGCGGGGCCTGCACGGTGCTGCTCGACGGCCGGCGCATCAACGCCTGCCTGACGCTCGCCGTCATGCACGAGGGCGCCGAGCTCACGACGATCGAGGGCCTCGGCACGCCCGGACGGCTGCATCCGATGCAGGCGGCCTTCGTGAAGCACGATGCCTTCCAGTGCGGCTACTGCACGCCGGGCCAGATCTGCTCGGCCCTCGGCATGCTCGATGAACTGCGTGCCGGCCAGCCGAGCCACGTCAGCGCCGATCTCGAAGCCGCACCGACACTGAGCGCCGACGAAATCCGCGAGCGCATGAGCGGCAACCTCTGCCGCTGCGGCGCCTACTCGAACCTCGTCGAAGCGATCACCGAAGCCGCCGGGAGCCGCGCATGAAACCGTTCACGTATGAACGCGCCGGCTCGCCGCAGGCAGCGGTCGCCAGTGCCGCCGCGCATCCGGGCGCGCGCTTCATCGCCGGCGGCACCAACCTGCTCGATCTGATGAAGCTGGAGATCGAGACGCCGGCGCACCTGATCGACGTGAACGGCCTCGGTCTCGATCAGATCGAGGGCACCGCCGACGGTGGCCTGCGCATCGGTGCGCTGGTGCGCAACAGCGATCTCGCCGCCGATGCGCGCGTGCGCCGCGACTACGCGCTGCTTGCGCGCGCGCTGCTCTCCGGCGCCTCGGGGCAGCTGCGCAACCGTGCGACCACCGCCGGCAACCTGCTGCAGCGCACGCGCTGCCCGTACTTCTACGACAGCGACCTGCCGTGCAACAAACGCCTGCCCGGCAGCGGCTGCGCGGCACTCGGCGGCTACAGCCGCCAGCACGCGATCCTCGGCGTCAGCGAGGCCTGCATCGCCGCGCATCCGAGCGACATGGCCGTGGCGCTGCGCGCGCTCGACGCCGTGGTCGAGACGCTGCGCCCGGACGGCAGCACGCGCAGCCTCGCGCTGGCCGACTTCCATCGCCTGCCCGGCGAGACGCCGCAGGTCGAGCACGCGCTGGAGCCCGGCGAACTGATCGTCGCCGTGACGCTGCCGCCGCCGCCCGGTGGCCGGCACGTGTACCGCAAGGTCCGCGACCGCGCCTCGTACGCGTTCGCGCTGGTCGCGGTCGCCGTCATCGTCCAGCCCGACGGCCGCGGGCGCGTCGCGCTCGGCGGCGTCGCGCCGAAGCCGTGGCGCCTCGAAGCAGCCGAGGCCGAACTGCCGCGCGGTGCGTCCGCCGTCGCCACCGCGCTGCTCGCCGAGGCACGCACCACGCGCGAGAACGCCTACAAGACGCTGCTGGTCGAGCGCACGCTCGCGGCGGCGCTGGCCGAAGCCCGGAGCTGAGCCGATGAAATTCGACACGCCATCCGCTGAAAACCCCACTGATCGCCTGCGTGTCGTCGGCCAGCCCGTCGACCGCATCGACGGCCCGCTGAAGACCACCGGCCGTGCGCCGTATGCCTACGAGCATCACGACGGCTTCACGGGCGGCTTCGCAGACGGTCTCGCCAGGCCCGCGTACGGTCATGTGCTCGGTGCCGGCATCGCCAGGGGCCGCATCCGCTCGTTCGATGCCGAAGCAGCGCGCCGCGCGCCCGGCGTGCTCGCGGTGATCAGCGCCGACAACGCCGGCCCGCTCGGCCAGGGTCCGCGCAACACCGCGAAGCTGCTCGGCGGGCCGCGGATCGAGCACTATCACCAGGCCATCGCGCTGGTCGTCGCCGAAAGCTTCGAGCAGGCGCGCGCCGCGGCGCGGCTGATCCGCGTCGAATACGCGCGCGAGGCCGGCGAGTTCGATCTGGCAAAGGTGCGCGACAGCGGCCGGGCGCCGCAGGACGAACCCGACCGCCGGCTCGGCGACTTCGCCGCGGCCTTCGCCGCCTCGGCCGTGCGCATCGACGCCGTCTACCGCACGCCCGACCAGTCGCACGCGATGATGGAGCCGCACGCATCGATGGCGGCCTGGGACGGCGATCGGCTGACGCTCTGGACCTCGAACCAGATGATCGCCTGGGGCCGCGCCGATCTCGCGAAGACGCTCGGCATCAGGCCGGAGCAGATCCGGCTGCTGTCGCCGTACATCGGCGGCGGTTTCGGCGGCAAGCTGTTCGTGCGCGCCGATGCCGTGCTCGCTGCGCTCGGGGCGCGTGCGATCGGCCGGCCGGTCAAGGTCATGCTTGCGCGGCCGCTGGTCTTCAACAACACCACGCACCGGCCGGCGACGATCCAGCGCATCCGCATCGGCGCGACCGCAGACGGCCACATCCACGCGATCGCCCACGAGAGCTGGTGCGGCAACCTGCCGGGCGGCAGCGCCGAGACGGCGACCCAGCAGACGCAGCTGCTCTATGCCGGCGCCCATCGCCTGAGCGCGCTGCGCCTGGCGACGCTCGACCTGCCCGAAGGCAACGCGATGCGCGCCCCGGGCGAGGCACCGGGACTGATGGCGCTGGAGATCGCGATCGACGAGCTTGCCGAAAAGCTCGGCCTCGATCCGGTCGAGCTGCGCATCCGCAACGACACGCCGGTCGATCCGCACGACCCGCAGCGGCGCTTCTCGCAGCGCCAGCTGGTCGAGTGCCTGCGCACCGGTGCCGCGCGCTTCGGCTGGGCGCAGCGCAATCCCGTCCCCGGCCGCACCCGCGCCGGCCGCTGGCTGCTCGGCCACGGCGTCGCCGCGGCGTTTCGCAACAACCTGGTCATGAAATCCGGCGCGCGCGTGCGGCTCGGGCGCGACGCACGCGTGACGGTCGAGACCGACATGACCGACATCGGCACCGGCAGCTACACCGTCATCGCCCAGACTGCCGCCGAGCTGCTCGGCGTGCCGCTCGCGCAGGTCGACGTACGCCTCGGGGATTCGGACTTCCCGGTCTCGGCCGGCTCCGGCGGGCAGTGGGGCGGCAACTGCTCGACCGCCGGCGTCTACGCCGCCTGCATGCGTCTGCGCGAGCAGATCGCGCAGCGGCTCGGCTTCAGGGATGCCGCGGCCGTGCGCTTCGCGGACGGCGAGGTGCAGGCCGGCGGGCGCGTCGCACCCCTTGCCGATGCCGTGCGCGACGGCGAACTGCTCGCCGAGGATTCGATCGAGTTCGCCGGTCTCGACCGCAAGTACCAGCAGTCGACCTTCGGGGCGCACTTCGTCGAGGTCGGCGTCGATGCCGCGACCGGCGAGACGCGCGTGCGCCGGATGCTGGCCGTATGCGCGGCCGGGCGCATCCTGAACCCGAAGACGGCACGCAGCCAGGTGATCGGCGCGATGACGATGGGCGTCGGCGCCGCGCTCAGCGAGGCCTTGCACGTCGACCCGCGGCTCGGCTGCTTCGTGAACCACGACCTTGCCGGCTACGAGGTGCCGGTGCACGCCGACATCCCGCACCAGGAGGTCATCTTCCTCGACGGAGCCGATCCGGTGTCCTCGCCGATGAAGGCCAAGGGCGTCGGCGAACTCGGCCTGTGCGGCGTCGCCGCCGCCATCGCCAACGCCGTCTACAACGCCACCGGCGTGCGCGTGCGCGACTACCCGCTGACGCTCGACAAGCTGCTCGGGCAGATGCCGGCACCGGGCTGATCCACGCGGCAGCGGCCCGGTGCTGCGGCCATCGCAGCCGCCACCGCGACTTGCCGCTTTCCGCCCTCCTGCAAGCTGTCCGCCGGCTTCAGGGACGCCGTGCGCCACGTGCGCATCCGCCCTGTTGACGTGGGCGCGTAGTGTAACTACGTTTGTAGTTACACCATGCGGTGATCCACGGATTCAAGCTTCTGTCGCCCGATCGATCAGGCGAAGGCACATCCTGCCGGCGCCCGGAGCCTGCGATGTCCGATCGCTATCAGGAGCATGGTTTCGACGATCACGTCGAATGGGCGTGGGATGAGCAGAAGAACGCCAGCAACATCGAAAAGCACGGCATTGATTTCCAGGACCTGCCGCGGGTGACGGCCAGCCCCATCCTCATTGCCCGGGACACCCGCAGGGACTATGGAGAAATCCGCTGGCAGGCCATCGGCAGGATTCAGGGCATCACGATCGCCTTCGTGTTCACGGAACGCGAACCCCGCATCGTCAGAATCATTTCTGCGAGGAAGGCCAGCAAGAATGAGCGCATCGCATACGAAACCGCCATCCGCGACCGACTGGGCCCGTCTGCAGGCGATGACGGACGATGACATCGACTTCTCCGACGATCCGGAACGCGACGCACATTTTCTGGCGCAGGCCGTGATCTGGCCGGGACCGAAGAAGCAGATCACGCTGAGAATCGATGCCGATGTCCTCGGTTATTTCCGGGAACAGGGCAGGGGCTATCAGACACTCATCAACCGCGTGCTCAGGAAATACGTCGAGGCGCAGAAGAATCGTGCCTGATGGGCCCTGCGCCCCGCGGCTGCCTGCATGCCCTGATCGCCGGCGTTGAGGAGGGAACCCGGCGCGCGGTCCGTTTCGCGAATGACCGCGCTGCCCGGGACGGCCTGCGCCGGCAGTCGCGCTGCAATGGCCTCACGCTGCCCGCGCCCATTCCCGCACCGCATCCCGCCCCGGTCCGTACGCGCCGTAACCGGCCCTCAGCCCCAGCCGCTGCGCGTACCACGCCAGGCAGCGCTCGCGCGGCACCTGCACGAGTCCGCCGTCCGCGACGTGCGGGATCACCTCGTCCATCTGGTCGAGGCAGCTGACGATCAGCTCCGCCGTCACCGCCAGCGCGCCGGCATCGGCGAGGTCGGTCCGGATGTCGGTGGCGAGGCGGTCGAGGTCGAGCCAGCCGAAGCGCAGCCGGCCCTGCCAGTCGTTCGGGCGGTTGGTCGCATCGCGCACCGCCGCGGCCGGTGCGGCCGGCAGTTCGTGCGCGAGCGGGCCGGCGCCGTGGCGGGTGGCGTAGGCGCGGGTCGCGTACTGCACCTGCAGCGCGTCGAGGCCGGCCGTGCGAGTCAGCGTCACGGCGTTGCGGATGCCGGTGTGCGAGCGCGTGACGTGCGGGAAGGCGCCGCGGTCCATGTCGAGGCCGAGCCCCTGCGCGCCCTCGAAGATCAGCGGCCGGCCGCGCAGCACGCCGGCATCGCAGACCTCGACTGCGGCCAGGAAGCGCGCGCAGTCGTCGACGAAGCGTGCGAGCAGCGCTTCGTCGTAAGCCACCGCTGGCAGCCGGTCGAGACCGAGCGCCGCGGCGCGCGCGGGCAGCCAGTCGCGGCGGATCGCTTCGAGCCGTTCGCGCAGTCGCAC
>NZ_DAOLKE010000086.1:0-11924 GCF_035331805.1 Plasticicumulans sp.
GGTTCGTTGAAATACTTCAGCCAGTTGAGGTAGCTGGCCTGACTGAGGGAGACCCAGACTCCCCAGTTGAAAGCTTCATCCTGGCCGTGAACCGGGATTTCAATACAGCCTCGTACAAAAAAGAAGTTGCCGTCGATTACGCAATCATCACTGCCTAAAGCACAACGTGCTTCCCGCTCTTCGACAGGAATCTGGTAGTAGTTCAGTGGGGCGGCGGCACCAAAACTCGGCATGCCTTCGTGAACTTGTCCGCAAATGCTGCATTGAAAACTGAAAGACATCGTCGATGGCCTGGTTTGTATTGAGCGCTGCATTGACTGATCATTCAGGCATGGGACTGCATGACCGTTACGAGGACGGATCAACGATCTGCGGAATAAACTTCCGGGTCGTGCAGCTCCATGAATATCTCCGGCCGTTTCAGGGCGGTGAAGCCGAATTTCTCATACAGCCCATGCGCATCCGCGGTCGCCAGAATCCAGCGCCGCAGGCCCTGCAGCTGCGGGTGAGCCGTAACGCACTCCAGCAACCATCCGGCCAGTCCCCGTCCCCGATACTCGGGCAGCACGAAGACATCGCCAAGATAGGCGATCGTTGCCGAATCACTGATCACACGGGCAAAGCCGATCTGCCGGCCCTTGTGCAGCAGGGCGAAGCACAGTGCGCCCTGAAGTGATCTTGCCACGGTTTCCCTGGGGATGTTTCTGGCCCAATAGGATTGGCTGAGGAAGCCGTGGATGACATCGAGATCCTGATCTTCAGGATTCGTGCTGACGATGTAATCTGTTTTGGACCATTGCATTGCGGATGATCTGCTGGTGTCGAGGCAGGTCGATGATAACGTGAATCCGGATGAGCATCCGGACCCGTCCTGGCTGTCGTTCAGGATCCCGGTTGCATCAAAACCCTGCATAAACAAGGTCTTGATTCTCATCAAGGCATCCCCGGAGCCCATCCTCCAGTATCCCGAGCATCGCCATCGGATATCGGAACAGGAGAGGGCCGGATGATGACTGCCGCCATACCCGCCATCGACGATCGTCCGCCGCTGCCCGGCGATCTGGCGATGTGGTTCTTCATCCTCGCCGAGCTGACGGTGTTCGCGGCGCTGTTCCTGGCCTTCGCGTATGCGCGGCTCTGGCACACGGCCGAGTTCGCGGCCGGGCAGACACTGATCGATCGCGGCGCCGGAGCGATCAATACCGTGCTGCTGATCACGTCGAGTGCCTTTGTCGTGCAGGCGGTTGCGTGCATCCGTGCGGATGACCGTCCGGGTTGCGGGCGCTGGCTGCTGGCGGCGATCGCGACCGGGCTCGGCTTCGTCGTATTCAAGTCCGCAGGCTTCGCGCAGGCCTTCGCGGCCGGGGTTTCGCTCGATGGCGGCGTGTTTCCGATGTTCTACCTGCTGCTGACCGGCTTTCACTTCCTGCACGTGCTGCTCGGGCTGGTGATCCTCGCCGCGGTGTGGGTGAAGAACCGCGCCGGGGCGTATTCGGCGGCCGGACACACCGGGGTCGAGACCGGGGCGTCGTACTGGCACATGGTCGATCTGGTCTGGATCGTCCTGTTCCCGCTGGTCTACGTGCTGCGCTGAGGCGGGGAGGGTATCGGGATGCTGCGTATCTGGATCGTGCTGATGCTGCTGACCGCTGCCGCGTGGGCGGTCGGGATCAAGGGCTGGAGTGGCGATGCGGTGGCGGCCGCCGTGCTGGCGACGACCTTCATCAAGGGGCAGCTGCTCGTCGATCACTACCTGGGACTCGCCTGCGTGCGCGGACCGTGGCGCTGGCTGCTGTCGGCGTGGCTCGTCGTCGTGCTCGGCGCGGTCGGCATGGCGTTTCATCTGGCGCGGGGGGCAGGGGCATGAGCGACGAGGGTCGTCAGCGGCTGCGGCTTTGGCTGCGCTGTGGTTTCTTCGCGCTGTTCGTGCTGGCGCCGGTGTTCGATCTGTTCCGGCTCGATCTGACGCGCGGACACTTCGTGCTGTTCGGGCTGGACTGGACGCTCGGCATCGACGACTTCACGGCCGGACGCATCGATGCGACGGAACTGTCGCTGCGCGTCGTGCTGCGCGCCTTCGTGCCGGGGCTTGCGTTCGTGCTCGGCGGTCTCTGGCTGGCGTGGAAGTACGGACGGCTGTACTGCGGCTGGCTGTGCCCGCACGGCTCGGTGGTCGAGACGGTCAACGCGCTGATGCGTCGCGCCGGCGGCACGCCGAGTCTCTGGGAAAGACGCCCGGCAACGCCGCGACAGGCCGATGGTTCGGTGTTCGAGCCGAAGGCGCTCTGGTGGCTGCCGACCGCGCTCGTCGTGACCGGCTTCGCCGGCCTCTGGGCCGTGACGCTGCTGACCTATCTGCTGCCGCCGGCCGAGGTCTGGGGCAATCTGTGGCACCTCGAACCGACGCGCAATCAGGCACTGTTCATCGGCGTGGCGACCGGGCTGTTCACGCTCGAATTCACGCTGGCGCGGCATCTGTTCTGTCGCTTCGCCTGCGCGGCCGGACTGTTCCAGAGTCATGCGTGGGTGGCGAATCGCAGGGCGCTGGTGATCACCTATCAGCGCGATCGCGCCGCCGATTGCGCCGGCTGCGAGGCGGTCTGCGAGATTGCCTGTCCGATGCGCCTGAAGCCGCGCACGATCAAGCGCAGGAAGTTTGCCTGCACGCAGTGCACGGCCTGCATCAGTGCCTGCACGACGGTGCAGCAGCACAACCCCGCCGGCAGCCTGCTCGCGTGGCAAAGCGGCGAGGCGGCGCTTGCCGAATCCGGGCAGCGGGCCTTGCGGCGCATTGAAGTGACCGGCAGCCGCAAGGTGGGCGCGGCAACGGACGTGCGATCCGAAGCGGCCTGAAGCGGAAAAGGCCGGACAGCCGGCGTGCAGCCGGTCCGTGCCGGTGCCGGGGCTTTCTGCTGCGCAGCGAAGCTTTGGCGGGGCCGGGCGAAAGGCTTGATCCGCAAGGGATCGATGCGGAAGCGCGCATCCGGCGCCTTGGTCCGCAGGCGGCTTGCAGATCGGCCCGGCAGTTCCTACGCTGCCGGCCCCCCGTGCTGCTGCGAGTCGCAGGCCAGGACCATGAGCGAAGATGCCTCCTTCCTGCGCCGCTGGGCGCAGCGCAAGGCCGATGCGCAACGCCCCGCCGAAGCGGCCGGCCCGGACATCGATCCCGTGTCCGAAGCGTCGCCGGCCGGGTCATCGCCGCCGCCTGCGGACGCAAGTCCGACGGCTGCCGATGCTTCCGTGCCGCTGCCGCCGATCGAATCGCTCGGACCGGATTCCGACTACCGGCCCTTCCTCGCGCAGGGCGTCGACAAGGCGCTGCGCACGCAAGCCCTGCGCAAGCTGTTTCATCAGCCCGTATACAACGTCATCGATCCGCTCAACGACTACATCGATGACTTCACCGACTTCGCGCCGCTCGGTGACGTGATGACCGCCGACCTGCGCCACCGGCTCGAACAGGAGGCCGAGGCTGTCGCGCAGCGGCTGCAGGTCGAAGAACGGCCCCCGGCCGGCGCGGCCCCGTCCGCGGTCCCTGCCGATGCCGCGCCGGCAGCGGTCGTGCCGGCCGTGACCGATGCTCCGCCCGCCGGAGAGAAGCTGATTTCCTCAAGTCCTGAGGCCGATGTGCCGCCGGAGAGCCCTTCCCGTGCCTGATCCCGATCCTTCCTCCGCGATCACGAGCGCGGATGCGCGCGCGCAGGCGCTGGCCGCGGCGGCCGCCGTGGCGGTGACGCCGACCTCGACCGTCGATTTCGTCTCGCAGGGCCGGGTGCTGATCCTCGGGCCGGGTACGGCGGCGCTGACGGCGGCCGGGCGGCTCTGCACGACGCTGCAGGTCGTCGTGCTCGCGTCCGGGCCGGCCGCCGTGCCGGTGCCGGCCGGTGTGACGCTGCTGTATCGCGAGCAGCGCCGGCTGACGCTCGATGGCCAGCTCGGCGGCTTCTTCGCGACGCTCGATGCGGACGGGCGTTCGTTCGATCTCGGCGAACGCATCGATGCGCAGCGGCCGGTGTTCGATCTCGTGCTCGATCTCGGCGACGAGCCGGCGTTCAGGCGCGAATGGGGACCGCTCGGCTATTACCGGCCGCTGGATGCCGAAGCCCTCGAAGCCGCGCTCGCCGAGCTGCCGGAGCTGTGCGGCGAGTTCGAGAAGCCGAAATTCTTCGCCTACGACGCCTCGATCTGCGCGCACGGCCAGGCCGGACTCGATGGCTGCCGGCGCTGCATCGAAGCCTGCCCGGCCGAGGCGATCGAATCGCTGCTCGATCGCGTGCGCGTCAATCCGAACCTCTGTCAGGGCGGTGGCGCCTGCGCGAGCGCCTGCCCGAGCGGTGCGATCGTCTACCGCTATCCGCCGGCGGCCGACACGCTGCTGCGCCTGCGCAAGCTGCTGACGACGTACCGCCGCGCCGCCGGCGGCGAGCGGCCGGTGCTGGTGTTCATGGACGAGCACGCCGGCATCGATCCGCTGGCCTGGCCGGGGCGCGTGCTGCCGGTGCTGCTCGCCGAGACCGCCTCGGCCGGCATGGACCTCTGGCTCGGGGCGCTGGCGTACGGCGCGGCAGCGGTGCGCGTGCTGCGCGCACCGGATCTGGCGCCGAAGCTCGAACGCGCGCTCGATGAGCAGCTCGGGTTTGCGCGCGCGATCCTCGCCGGACTCGGCTGGCCGGCCGAGGCACTCGGCTGGCTGGCCGTGGACGGCGATCCGCTGACAGGTGCCGAAATGCCGGCCATGCCGGCGGCGGGCTATGCCGGCAGCGAGGCCAAGCGCGAACGGCTGTGGGCGGCGATCGATCATCTGCATGCGCACGCGCCGCAGCCGGCCGAGGTGCTGGCCCTGCCGCAGGGCGCACCGTTCGGGCAGATCCTCGTCAATCCCGAAACCTGCACGCTGTGCATGGCCTGTGTGTCGGTGTGCGCGCCGAAGGCGCTCGCCGATGGCGGGGAGGAACCGAAGCTGCGCTTCGTCGAGGCGGCCTGCGTGCAGTGCGGGCTGTGCGAGACCGCCTGTCCGGAGCATGCGATCGAGCGCGAGACCCGGCTGCTGCTGCCGTTTGAACAGCGCCGCCGTCAGCGCACGCTGCATGAGGATCAGCCGCACCACTGCCCGCAATGCGGCAAGGCCTTCGCGACGCAATCGATGATCCGCACGATCACCGGGCGGCTCGCCCATCACCCGATGTTCGCCGGCGACGGCCTGCGCCGGCTGCTGCTCTGCGAGGACTGCCGCGTGCGCGACCTGTACCGCAGCGAGGGACTGGGGCAGCGGCCGGGACCCTGAGGGCAGGCACCGCAGGCGCAGCCTGCCGGCCGGGCGTTTGCGTGCAGCCGCGAGCCTTCAGCCTTGCGGCGCCGGTTCCGGCCCGTAGGGCTCCTCGCGATCGTGCAGGTGCATGCGGTATTCGACGAAACCGGCGCGCTGATCCTCATGAAAATGCAGGAAGGGATTGCCCTGCATCTGTTCGAGCATCGTCGAGACCGGCGTGATGCCGTAATCATGGCCGGGGCGGATCAGCGTGCCGCCGGGCAGTTCGCGGCAGAGCCGGCAGAGCGAATCGTGCATGAGGTTCGGGTCGCCGCCGCGCAGGTCGCAGCGTCCGCAGCCGTACACGAACAGCGTGTCGCCGGTGACGACCTCGTCATGGACGCGGTAGCAGACCGAACCGGGCGTGTGGCCGGGGGTGTGCAGCACCTCGATCGGGGTGGAGCCGAGCAGCAGCGTGTCGCCGCCGCGGTGCAGGGCCGGACGCACGAGCTCCGCACCCCAGAACGCCGCCTCGTCGCGATGCAGATGCACCCGGGCGTCGGTGGCTTCGAGCAGGGCTCCGACGCCGTTGATGTGATCCTGGTGGCTGTGCGTCAGCAGCGCGTCGGTGATGTGCAGGCCGAGTCCGGCCGCGCGCGCCAGCACGGCCGGCACGTCCCAGGCCGGATCGACGACGGCGGCGCGGGCGCTGGCGCGATCGGCGATCAGGTAGACGAAGTTGTCCATCGGCCCGAGCTTCAGGGCTTCGATCGTGTACGGGCGGGAGTCGGTCACGGGGCTTCTCCGGTGGGCGAGGACGGCATGGCTGCGCCGGCAGGGCGGATGCACGACGGAAAAGTGCATCGGCTGCGGGGGTTCACCGGCGCTTGCGCATGCCGCTGCAAGCATGGCTCAGCCTGCCGGCGATGCCGGCGGGCCGGATCAGCAGGCGATCCGGCCGCGGCGGGCGGTCATGCACCCGGCAGCACAGCCGGAGTCCGGAAGACGGGCATAAAAAAACGCGGTCGGGCGGGGGGCGAACGACCGCGTAAACAGAGGAGGAGGAGAAGCGACATCCACGAAGATGTCGCGTTGCAGCATAGCCGAGTATTTTGCTTGGGTAAGTTGATCATGCTGCATGGCAGCAATACGCTCGGGTATGCACGGATACGGCGGTTTGCGCATGGCATTGCCGGCGGCGATCTGCAGGGTCCGAGGAGGCCGGTCCGCCCACCGGGTCAGGCGGCCTCGGCGTTCTCGGCCATGTACACCAGCTCCCAGATGTGGCCGTCCGGGTCCTCGAAGGCGTGCGCGTACATGAAACCGTGGTCCTGGGCGTCGCGCGGCACGCTGCCGCCGGCGGCGCGGGCGCGGGCAACCAGATCGTCGACCTCGGCGCGGCTGTCGCAGCCCAGGCAGACCAGCACCTCGGTGGCGCTGCGGGCATCGCAGACCGGCTTGTGCGTGAAGGTCGAGAAGAAGTTCTCGGCGAGCAGCATCACGTAGCGGCCATCGCCGACGATCAGGCAGGCGGCCTCGTCGTTGGAGAATTTTTCGTTGAATTCGAAGCCGAGCGATTCGAAGAAGCTGCGGGTGCGCGCGAGATCGCGCACCGGCAGGTTGACGAAGATCTGGCGCGTCATGCCTGTTTCCTCCTGCACTGTGGGGGTGTCCGACAGCGTAGACGGAGGAAGCCGGGGCGCGTTCCGGCCCCGGGTGACGGTGCGGACAGGTGCCGACGCGCCAAAAAAGACGGCCGTACCAGATCGGTACGGCCGAGCCCGTGCGGGGCCATCAGGATGGGAGTCGGTATCGGGCCCGCAGGGGGCCGGTGTGGGAGTCCCGGGCCGATGCTCAGGCGTAGGCGGGTGCGAAGTCCGGCGTGGCCTTCGGACCGTCCTTGCCCCAGTACGGCGAGAGCTGGCGCAGCCGGGCGATGATCTCGGGCATCACCGCCAGCACGCGGTCGACATCGGCGTCGGTGGTGTCGCGCGACAGCGAGAAGCGCGTCGAACCGTGCGCGGCCGTGTACGGGATGTTCATCGCCCGCATCACGTGCGAGGGCTCCAGCGAACCCGAGGTGCAGGCCGAGCCGCTCGATGCAGCGATGCCGGCACGCGACAGCAGCAGCAGGATCGCCTCACCCTCGATGTACTCGAAGGCGATGTTGACCGTGTTCGGCAGCCGGTGCTCGATGTCGCCGGTCACGAAGCAGTGCGAGATCGACTGCAGGATGCCGGTCTGCAGCCGGTCACGCAGCGTGCGCACGACGGTGTTCTCGTGCTCCATCGCCGCCTGTGCGAGCTCTGCCGCCTTGCCGAGGCCGACGATGCCGGTGACGTTCTCGGTGCCGGCCCGGCGGCCGCGCTCCTGATGCCCGCCGCGCAGCAGCGGCCGGAAGCGCGTGCCGCGCTTGAGGTACAGCGCGCCGACGCCCTTCGGCGCGTGCAGCTTGTGACCGGACAGCGACAGCATGTCGATCGCCGAATCGGCGAGGTTCATCGGCAGCTTGCCGACCGCCTGCACGGCGTCGGTGTGGAACAGCGCACCGACTTCCTTGGCCATGACCGCGAGTTCCTCGACCGGGAACAGCGTGCCGGTCTCGTTGTTCGCGCTCATGAACGACACGATCGCGACCTTGTCCGACAGCGCCGCCTGGTACGCCCCGATCTCCAGCCGGCCCTTCGCGTCGACCGGGATGCGATGCACGGTCACGCCCTCGTTCTTTTCGAGGTGCTCGCAGACGGCGAGGATGGCCGGATGCTCGACGACCGAGGTGATGATCTCGCGCCGGCCGGGGTTGGCGGCGAGCGCCGAGTACAGCGCGGTGTTGTTGGCCTCGGTGCCGCAGGACGTGAAGATGATCTCCGAGTCGTGCTTCGCACCGAGCAGCGACTGCACCTGACGGCGCGCGAGCTGCACGGCCTCGGCGACGCCGGCGGCGTAGTGGTGCATCGACGACGGATTGCCGAACAGCTCGGTGAAGAACGGCAGCATCTCGGCCAGCACGGCCGGATCGACGCGGGTCGTGGCGTTGTTGTCGAGGTAGACCGGGGCGTTCATGGCTTCAGACCTCCGCGGTCGGCTTGCTCGGCACCACGCGCATCGGCTTGCCGAAGGCAAGCATCAGGCGCTCCTGGATGCCGGCGATGGTCAGGCCCGAGGAACTGCAGCCCATGCAGGCGCCGGTCAGGTGCAGATAGACGGTGTCGCCGTCGACATCGATCAGTTCGGCGTTGCCGCCGTCCATCTTCAGCGACGGGCGGATGTCCTCCAGCACCTTCTCGATGAGCTGGATCTTCCTGACCATCGTCATCGCCGGCTTGGCCGGGGCCGGGGCCGGTTCGGGCTTCAGCGGCGCGATCTGCACCAGCGTGCGCGGCTTCGGCTGCTGCACGATCGCCGGCTTCGCGGTCGCGGCCAGCTCGCCGTTGACGGCGATCAGGATGTCCTCGATCTTCTCGTGGCAGGAGCAGCAGCCGCCGCCGGCCTTGGTGTAGTTCGCGACCTGCTCGACGGTGACGAGACCGTTGTCGCGCACCGTGCGCTCGATCAGCGCCGCATCGACGCCGAAGCACTTGCAGACCAGCTCGCCTTCCTCGTGGTCATCCTTCCACTCCTCGCCGCGGTAATTCGCGATCGCGGCGTGCAGGGCCTCGGCGCCCATGACCGAGCAGTGCATCTTCTCGGGTGGCAGGCCGTCGAGGTAGGCGGCGATGTCCTGGTTCGTGACCTTCAGCGCCTGATCGAGCGTCATGCCCTTGATCATCTCGGTCAGCGCCGAGCTGGAGGCGATCGCCGAACCGCAGCCGAAAGTCTGGAAGCGCGCATCGAGGATGACGTCGGTCTCGGGATCGACCTTCAGCATCAGGCGCAGCGCATCGCCGCAGGAGATCGAACCGACGTCGCCGACGGCATTGGCTTCTTCGAGCACGCCGGCGTTGACCGGGTTGAAGAAGTAATCCTTGACCTTGTCCGAGTAGTCCCACATGGCCGTCACGCCCTCTTGCTGGAGCAGGTGCCGCCGGGCGCGTTGGCGTCCGTCGAGAAGGAAGAGCCGCAGCCGCAGGTCTTCACGGCATTGGGGTTGTCGAAGCGGAAGCCGACGCCGGTGATGTCCTCGACGAAATCGACCGTCACGCCATCGAGCAGCGGCAGGCTGACCGGATCGACGAACACCTTCACGTCATCGCCATAGGCGAGCACCGCATCATCGGCGGCCGGCTCGACTTCGAGGCCGAGCGCGTATTCGTAGCCGGCGCAGCCGCCGGTCTTCACGAGCACCCGCAGGCCGGCCACCGTTTCCGTCTGGGCGGTCAGCACGCCACGCACGGCGTCCACCGCTTTGTCCGTCAGCATCACCATTGTTCGGTACCTCGCAGTACTCGGGTTCGGGCAGGGTTGCGGGGCTTCGAGCAACCGCCGTGCCATGATCTGCGTCAGCTTCCAAGGGATTGATGCGGCAGAAGAAGCGGCGAAATACCCACAGAACGTCCGGTCTGGTGCAATTGTCGGATTCCCTACATGCGACATGCGCCATGCAGGTGCAGTGTCGGGTGTCGGCTACCCGACGATTACGGTCGAACTACTTACAAATCAGACAGGTGTGGTGTCTGGCTCCGGTATTGCATTGATCCTGTGCATGGTTTTCACAGGATTCCCCCCGGAGGCCGATGACATGGGAACCCAAGCACACGCCGGCAGCCGTCACCATCTGGAACTGGTGACGATCTACGAGATCAGCAAGATCCTTTCCCGCTCGCTGGATCTGCGCCGCTCGCTGCACGACGTGCTGAACCTGCTGGCAACACACCTGCACGTGCGCCGCGCGATGGTCTGCCTCAGTGCCGGCGACGGTCATGACCTGCAGGTCGTCGCCGAAACCGGCCTGTCGCCGGACGAGGCGAAGCGCGCGCAGTTCCGCACCGGCGAAGGCATCATCGGCCGCATCTTCAAGAGCGGCATGCCGATCGTCGTTCCCGACATCAACAATGAACCGCTGTACCTGCACCGCACCGCCGAACGGCCGCAGCCCGGCGAGATCGTCGCCTTTCTCGGCGTGCCGCTGCGCGAAGGCACCAACGTCGTCGGCGTGCTGAGCGTCGACCGGCGCACCGAAGGCGAACCGGCCAGCCGCTTCGACACCGACCTGCGCTTCCTGATGATGATCGGCAACCTGATCGGCCAGACCATCCGGCTGCACCGCATGGTCGAGCACGCCCAGGAGAACCTGCGTGTCGAGAACCGGCGCCTCGCCACCGAGCTGAAGGGCAAGTACACGATCGAGAACGTCATCGGCCGCAGCAAGCGCATGCAGCAGGTGTTCGCCGAGGTCCACCAGGCCGCACCCGGGCGCTCGACCGTGCTGCTGCGCGGCGAAAGCGGCACCGGCAAGGAAGTCATCGCCCGCGCCATCCACACGCTCAGCAACCGCCACGACGGGCCGTTCGTGAAGGTCAACTGCGCGGCCCTGCCCGAATCGCTGCTCGAATCCGAACTGTTCGGCCACGAGAAGGGCGCCTTCACCGGCGCCACGCAGGAGCGCAAGGGCCGCTTCGAGATGGCCCACGGCGGCACGCTGTTCCTCGACGAGATCGGCGACATCTCGCCGGGGTTTCAGGCCAAGCTGCTGCGCGTGCTGCAGGAGCGTGAATTCGAGCGCGTCGGCGGCAACCGCACGATCCGCGTCGACGTGCGCCTGATCACCGCCACCAACCGCAACCTCGAAGAAGCCGTCACCAAGGGCGAATTCCGCGCCGACCTCTATTTCCGCATCAACGTCCTCAGCATCTTCCTGCCGGCGCTGCGCGAACGGCGCGAGGACATCCCGCTGCTGGTCGAGCATTTCGTCGAGCGCGTCGGCGAGGAACTCGGCCGGGACCTGCGCGTCAGCCCCGAGGCCATGCACGTGATGGCCAACTGCCACTGGCCGGGCAATGTCCGCGAGCTGGAAAACTGCGTCGAGCGCATGGCGACGATGGCGCGCGGCAACGTCATCCGCGACAGCGACCTCGCCTGCCAGAAGAACCTGTGTTTCTCCAGCGTATTCTGGAAACCGAACGATCACCGCGTGATCCCGATCGTCAACGGCAACGCCGCCGCCAGCGCCGTCTCTTCGGCCACCGGCGCCACCCCCGGCGGCATCGCCCCGCCGACTCCGGTCCTGCCGGTCAACGGCAGCAGCAGCTACAGCAGCAGCGCTCCGGTTGCATCGGCTCCGGTTGTTTCCCCGGTGCCGCCGGTGACGGTCGACGAAGCGGATTTCGGTGAACCGGAACTGCGCACCTCGCGCGAACGGCTGGTATCGGCAATGGAACAGTGCGGCTGGGTCCAGGCCAAGGCCGCCCGCCTGCTCGGGCTGACACCGCGCCAGATCGGTTATGCGCTGAAGAAGTACAACGTCGAGGTCAAGCGGCTGTAGACCGGCCACTTTCCACGATTCACCTGCAGCAAGGCCCCGGCGCTTACCGGGGCTTTTTCATTTCGCCTCAGGCGCATCCATGCCGGATTGCTCGCGGGTCTCCGGTCCGCGCACCGCCAGGAGCGGTTGTTCCTGCGTGCGAAGACGCCGTGATCCGCAAACGGAAGCCGCAGCGCCGGACCGTGTGATCCCGACAGACACCGGGAGCGAGCGGATGCCTCGCCAGTGCGCACCCGATTTCAGCGTCTATGAATG
>NZ_DAOLKE010000087.1:0-11901 GCF_035331805.1 Plasticicumulans sp.
CCGGCTCGCGCGGCTGCGCCAGCCGCCGGCGGCGTTCGCGCTCGGCGTCGCCGGGCTGTTCGGCTATCACTTCTTCTATTTCGTCGCACTCGCGCACGCGCCGCCGGTCGACGCCAGCCTGATCAACTACCTGTGGCCGCTGCTGATCGTGCTGTTCTCGGGCCTGCTGCCCGGCGAGCGCCTGCAGCGCCACCACCTCGGCGGCGGCCTGCTCGGCCTCGCCGGGGCCTGGGTGCTGATCAGCGGCGGCGGCACGGCGCCGAGGCTCGAATACCTGCCGGGCTATGTGTCGGCGCTGGCCTGCGCCTTCGTGTGGTCGGGCTACACGGTGCTGAACCGCCGCTTCGCCGGCCTGCCGACCGATGGCGTCGCCGGCCAGTGCCTCGCGGTCGCGGTGCTGGCGGCGCTCTGCCACGCGGCCTGGGAGCCCACGGTCCGGCCCTCGGCCGTGCAGTGGGCGGTGATCGGCTGGCTCGGACTCGGGCCGCTCGGCTTCGCGTTCTACGTCTGGGATCACGGCAGCAAGCACGGCGACCTGCAGCTGCTCGGCGTGCTGAGCTACGCGACTCCGGTGCTGTCGACGCTGCTGCTGCTCGCGGCCGGGCGCGGCGAGCCGGGCTGGCCGGTGGCGCTCGCCTGCGCGCTGATCGTCGGCGGTGCGCTGCTGGCCTCGGGGCGGTTCCGGCGCGGCTGAAGCCGCAAATGCCGCGGGGCGCGTGCCCGGGATGACACGCGCCCCGCAAAAACCCCGAAGCCGGCGGCGCTTACTCGCGCACGCCCTCGATGACGAACTTCAGGTTCACCGCATCGGCCGCCGGGCCGAGGTTCTCGGTGTAGCCGAAGTCGCTGCGCTTGATCGTCGTCGTGCCGACGTAGCCGCGGCGGTAGCCGCCCCACGGGTCATTGCCGGCGCCGATGAACTGCACGTCGACCTTCACCGGCTTCGTGACGCCGTGCAGGGTCAGCTCGCCTTCGAGGGTCGCCTTGTCGCCGCTCTCGCTGAACTTCGTGCTCTTGAAGCTCGCGCTCGGGAACTTGTCGGTGAACAGGTACTTCTCGCGCAGGTGCTTGTCGCGCTCGCCGTAGTTGGAATCGACGCTGCCGGTGTCGACCCTGACCTCGATGGTCGAGGCGCCCGGCTTCGCGGCGTCGTACGTGAACTTGCCTTCCATCTTGTTGAAGCGGCCCTGCAGCATCGAGAAGCCGAGGTGCGAGATCTCGAAGTTCACGAACGAGTGCGCCGGATCGACCTTGAAGGTCTCGGCCGCGGCCGTGCCGGCGAATCCGAGCGACAGCGAGGCCGCGAGCGCGGCGGCGAGCAGAGGGGACTTGCGCATGGTGAGCAGCTCCTGAGGGGCGACGGCGGCATCGGCCATCGCGATCGGGGGAGGAAACCGCCGCCCGCAGCGGGCGGCGCGAGGAAAACCGGGAATCCGGAACCACGCGGCCCCGGAATACTTCAGCGCGGCAGCCGGCCGGTCATGCGCGCCAGCGTGCCGTCGCGATCGAGGAACTGGTGCTTGAGCGCCGCCGCGGCATGGACGACGACGACGGCGAGCGTGCCCCAGGCGAGCGTCTCGTGCAGGCCGGCGACGAACTCCTGCCACTGCTCGCCGCCGCTCCAGAGCGCCGGCAGCGAGATCAGCCCGAACAGCTCGGCCGGATCGCCCTTGGCGGTCGAGACCAGATAGCCGCTGAGCGGGATCAGCAGCGTCGCCAGATACAGCAGGCCGTGACCGGCGTGCGCGCCGAGCTTTTCCCAGGGCTTCAGCGTCGCTGCGAGCGGCGGCGCGCGATCCGCGATCGCCCAGCCGATGCGCACGAGCGCCAGCAGGCCGACCACGACGCCGAAGCCGCGGTGCAGGCCCGGCCACAGCCGGTAGCCGGGGTCGTAGTAATCGAGCGTCGTGATGTACCAGCCGAGCGGGATCAGGCCGAGGATCAGCACGGCGATGCTCCAGTGCAGCAGGCGGGCCGTCAGGCCGTAGGCGGATGCCGAATTGCGCCACATCGCGGATTGACCTCGCGCAAGCGGGGGACACCGGCAGCGGTGTCGTTCGAGTTGCGCAGCAGGCTAGCAGCCGCATTCCGGCACAGCGACGCTGCTTGCGTGACAGGATTGTTCGCTCTGGATTGACAATACCGCCGGAACTTTTGCGGACCTGCCCTTTTTGCGCGCACGACGGCGCGCCGGCAAAGTCACGAAAAACACAAAAAACGGCGGCCCGGCGCCGCAACGCCGGGCCGCCGTGTCGAGCGGCCGGGATGCAGGCCGGCTCAGGTGCGGCGCGTCGCGCCGACGACCACCAGCGCGCCGCCGAGGGCCAGCGCGGTATAGCCGGCCCAGGCCGGGATGCCGACGTGCTTCTCGGTCTCGGCCGTGGCCTTGACCGGTCCGACCTGCAGCACGGTCTCCTCGCTGGTGTAGTTGAAGCCGCGGTAGGCGAGCACGGCGATGCCGGCGACCAGCAGCAGCACGCCGATGATCATGGAAGTCTTCATGGCGGATACCCCTGAAAGGCTGCGGTGAAAATGCAGTGAAGGCGCAGTGGAGAGCGGTGTCACCGTCGCACGGTCGACCTCTGCGGGCCGTCCCCTGCACGCCTTCGGCGCGTGACGGTCACACCGGACATCGACCCCTGCGCCACAATCAGGGTTCCCTGCAGGACTGCATCCGGGATTGCCGGCGGTCATGCCTTACGGTTTGCGACACGCGCAGCGCGCCGGCACGGCAAACTGTGCAGACCGGGTGCAGACCGATCCGGATCGAATCCCCTCCAGCCATCGTGCGACCGCACTGCGGTTGCCGCACCCGCCGCACCGGGGAAAGGAAGGTCAGATGAGCGAAGAAATCAGCCGCGACTACGTACACGGCGTCTACACCGAACTGCTCGCCCGCGAAGGCTTCCGGCCGAAGACCGACGAGGACGGCGACATCCAGTTCCGCAACCAGGGCTTCACGACCTACATCCGCATCAGCGAAGACGATCTGCCGTTCCTGCAGATGTTCATCCCGTCGGTGTACACGCTGGAGTCCGGCGAGGAGGACACGGTCGCGCTGGCGGTGATGGCCGAGCTGAACCGCCAGTTCAAGCTCGTGAAGGTCTGCCGGCTCGATCACTCGGTCGCGGTGCTGGTCGAGATGCTGCTCGCGCAGCCCGAGGACCTCGGCGGCTCGCTGCTGCGCATCGCCGACGTGCTGGTGGTGGTCGCGCACGAATTCCACCGGCTGATGAGCGCGGCGCTGCGCGAGCGCCAGCGTCAGGCCGAGTCCGAGCTCGACGAGGACGATCTGCCGATGCCGACGCGCACCGTCAACTGACGGACGAGCCGCGTCCTCAGCCGCGACGCGGCTCCGCGGCAGGGCCGGAACCGGGGCCGAGGCCGATGCCGTACTGGCGCAGCTTGTTGGCGACCGCGGTATGCGACAGGCCGAGGCGGCGCGCGAGCTGGCGCGTGCTCGGATGGCTCGGATACAGGCGCGCGAGCATCAGCCGCTCGACGCGCGCCAGCGCCTCGGCGAGCGAGCCCTCGAACAGCGCCTCGTCGATCGGCGCCCCGCTCGCCGCCGTGGCGTCGGTGCCGAGCGCGAGCAGCTCGGGCGTGATCGCGCCGCCCTCGGCGACGGTCACGGCGCGCAGCAAGGTGTTTTCGAGCTGGCGGACGTTGCCGGGCCAGCCGTGCGCGAGCAGCGCCGCCTCGGCCTCCGGCGTCAGCCGCGGCGGCGCGCAGGCGAGCTGGCGCGCCGCCATCTCGATGGCTTCGAGCGCGACCGGCAGCACGTCGGCCTGCCGCTCGCGCAGCGACGGCATCTGCAGGTTCAGCACGTGCAGGTGGTAGTAGAGATCGTCGCGAAAGCGTCCGTCGCGGACCTCGGCCGCCAGATCGACGCGCGTCGAGGCGATGATGCGCACGTCGGCGCGGCGCGGCTCGACGCTGCCGCCGCGCCGGAAGCGCCCGTCCTGCAGGAAGCCGAGCAGCCGCGCCTGCAGCGCCGGCGACAGCTCGGCGACATCGGACAGGAACAGCGTGCCGCCGGCGCCCTGCTCGAACAGGCCCGGCTGCTCGCGCACGCCGAACAGCACGGCCTCGGCGCCGGCATCGGCGAGTTCGCCGGCGTTGAGGCGCAGGAACGGCGCCTCGCGCCGCGGGCTGGCGAGGTGACACGCATAGGCGAGCCGCGCCTTGCCGGAGCCGGATTCGCCGAGGATCAGGATCGGCGCCGACAGCGGCGCCATGCGCCGGGCCTGCGCCACCAGCGCACGCATCGGCGCCGAGCGGTGCACGATCGACGCGAAGCCGGCATCGACGGCCGGCGAGGCGGCTTCGAGGCTGCCGCCGTGCAGCACCATGACCGCCCCCGACAGTGACTTGCCGGCGCGTGCGAGCGGCACCAGCACCGGAATGAAGTCGGCAAGCACGGCCTGGCCGCGCAGCGCCAGACGCACGCCGTACTCGGGCCGATCGAGCCGGTTGATGTGCTCGACCAGATCGAAGTCCTCGACCAGCGGCGCGAGCGGCGTGCCCTGACCGTCCGGCCCCTTGAGCTTCAGCAGGCGCTGCGCCGATTCGTTGGCGACGACGACCCGGCCTTCGAGATCGAGCGACAGCACCGGCGCCGGCAGCGCGCCGAGCAGCGTGCGCAGCTCCGACTGCTTGCGCTCGCCCGGCATCAGCGGGATCGGCCGCACGTCGCGCACGCCCGGCACCTGGCGGATCTCGGGCAGCACGCGGTGCAGTTCGTCGAGCGTCATCTGCGCGGCGTGCAGATAGAACGAACCGCGGCCGTCGTTCTGCGTGACGATGTCGCCGGCGGTCATGTTGATGTTGTGCCGCGCCAGACTGTTCAGCACGGCCATCGCGATGCCGACGCGGTCATCGAACACGATCTGCAGGCGCATGGCGTCTCCTTCCGGGATTCAGGTCATCCGGCATCGCACGGCCGCCTCGGCAACGCACGACACCGCAGGGTCGTATGGCTGTGTGTACGTCCGCAGCAGATTAGTTGACGCCGGGCGCCGATCACAACGTCAGACTGCATGCGGGTTTTCGTCGATTCCTTTCTTACCTGTAACCGATCATTGACAATCCCGGAGCTCGCCGGACCCTGCCCGCAGCCGTGGCCGCGACGGCGGTGCAGCAGCGCGCACCCGGCCTCTGCTACCTGTGCGCCATCCCCGTCCGGCCCCTGTGCCGGCGATCGCGCCCGGAGGCCACGCCGCGCCATGAACATCGCCCTGTCCCTGCTGCACGCGCTGAAGGCGCACGGCGCCCGCGAGATCTTCGGCATTCCCGGCGACTTCGCGCTGCCGTTCTTCCGCATCGTCGAGGAAAGCGGCGTGCTGCCGCTGTACACGCTGTCGCACGAACCCGGCATCGGCTTCGCGGCCGACGCGGCGGCGCGCTTCAACGGCGCACTCGGCGTCGCCGCCGTCACCTACGGCGCCGGGGCGCTGAACATGGTCAACCCGGTCGCCGGTGCCTATGCCGAGCGCAGCCCGCTGGTGGTGATTTCCGGTGCACCGGGCGCGGCCGAGGTGCGCTCCGGCATGCTGCTGCACCATCAGGTGAAAACGACGGACTCGCAGTTCGCGATCTACCGCGAGATCACCTGCGCGCAGACCCGGCTCGACGATCCGGCGACGGCCCCGGCCGAGATCGCGCGCGTGCTCGGCGCCTGTCGCGAGCAGTCGCGGCCGGTGCTGATCGAGGTGCCGCGCGATGCGGTGGCGCTGCCGTGTGCGCCGGTGCGCCCGGCCGCGCCGGCCGCCTACGACCGCGAGGCGGTCGAGGCCTGCGCCGGGGAAATCCTCGCGCGCCTGGCCGCGGCCGCCCGCCCGACGCTGCTCGTCGACATCGAGGTGCGCCGCTACGGGCTGGAGGCGCGTGTCGCCGAACTCGCGCACCGGCTGGCGATTCCGGTCGTGACGACCTTCATGGGCCGCGGCCTGCTCGCCGAGGCCGCGGTGCCGGTCGCCGGCACGTATCTCGGGGTCGCCGGCGAGCCGGCGGTGACGGCGCTGGTCGAGGACTCGGACTGCCTGCTGATGCTCGGTGTGCTGCTGTCGGACACCAACTTCGGCGTCTCCGGCCGCCAGATCGACCTGCGCAAGGCCGTGTACGCGGCCGACCGGCAGGTGCAGATCGGCTTCCACCACTATCCGGACCTGCCGCTCGGCGCGCTGGTCGAGGCGCTGCTGGCGCTGGTCAGCGACCTCGATCCGCCCGAGCCGCGCCTGCGGCCCGATCTGCCGCCGCTGCCCGAGGCGATCGTCGACGGCGCACCGATCGCGCCCGATGACATCGCCGCGGCGATCGGCACGCTGATGCGCCGCCACGGCGCGCTGCCGATCGCCTCCGACATCGGCGACTGCCTGTTCACGGCGCTCGGGCTCGCCAACACGGCGCTGACCGCCCCCGGCTACTACGCGACGATGGGCTTCGGCGTGCCGGCCGGGCTCGGCATCCAGGCGACCACCGGCCTGCGGCCGCTGATCCTGGTCGGCGACGGCGCCTTCCAGATGACCGGCTGGGAACTCGGCAACTGCCGGCGCTACGGCTGGGACCCGATCGTCATCGTCTTCAACAACGCCAGCTGGGAGATGCTGCACGTGTTCCAGCCGGAATCGGCGTTCAACCGCCTCGACGAATGGCGCTTCGCCGAACTCGCCGCCGCCCTCGGCGGCCACGGCGAGCGCGTGCGCACGCGCCGCGAGCTGCACGCCGCGCTCGCGGCTGCGCACGCCCGCCGCGGCCGCTTCTCGCTGATCGAGGCGATGATCGCGCCGGGGGCGCTGTCGCACACGCTGGCGCGCTACGTCGAGGGCTTCCGGGCCCGGCGCGCGCGCCAGGCGGCGGGCCACTGAGCGGTCGCGCCGCGAAACAGACCGCTGTTCACGCTCGCACCGTCTACGCTGATCCGGTCCTGACGGAGCCGGACCCGCAAGGGTCCGGTTTCACCCTGTCGCCCCGTCTCCCGCCTCCGGAGCCGGGGCGTCTTTTTGAGAACGCCGGGGGTCCGTTGCCGGCAAGTCCGCGATTCCGGCGTGGTTGACGCAGTGCGGCAGGCTTGCGTAGGGTGCGCGCCCATCCGCTGGAAACGCCCCGGGTGGTCCGAGCGATCGGACTGAAACGGGAAGCCGGTGCAACACCGGCGCTGCCCCCGCAACTGTAAGCACGCCAAGCGACGCCCCCGATGCCACTGTGCCCGACCGGCACGGGAAGGCGGGCGTCGCCGGGAGAGGACACTTCCCCTCCCGCGTGCGAGCCAGGAGACCGGCCCGGGGCGTACCCAGTCGGTGTTGCGGCGGGCGACACCGACAAGCCGCTCCGGAAGGAACTGCCGATGCGCAGGCCGGGGCGTGCCTGTCCTCGCCGCGGCGACCGGCCTGCTGCCGGCGCCGCGGGCGTTTCGCCCCCATTCCGTTCCTGCGAACCGATGGGGATACCCTCGATGAACACCCTGCACACCGGCCTCGCCGGTCTGGCCGCGCTCGCGGCCCTGTGCCCTGCGCCCGCAGCGGCCGCCGACGGCGACAGCTCCGAACTCGTGGTCACGATCACCGGCGCGCGCAGCGAGCAGCCGCTCGCGCATGCCACCGCCCCGATCACGGTCATCGACCGTACCGAACTCGACCAGAGCCAGGCGATGACGCTGAACGAGGCCCTCGCCGGGCGCAACGGCATCGCCGCCGCCAGCAACGGCGGCGCCGGCAAGGTCACCAACCTCTATCTGCGCGGCGCCAACGCCGGCCAGACGCTGCTGCTGGTCGACGGCATCCGCCTCGGCTCCTCGACGCTCGGCTCGCCGGCCTGGCAGCTGCTGCCGCTCGGGCTCGCCGAGCGCATCGAGGTCGTGCGCGGCGCGCAGTCCGGCCTGTACGGCTCGGATGCGATCGGTGGTGTCGTGCAGGTGCTGACGCTGCCGGCGCCCGGCAGCCCGGTGCGACCCTGGGCCGAAGCCGGTCTCGGCACGCAGCAGGGACGGCATCTCGGCGCCGGCGTGCGCGGCAGTCAGGGCGCGACGACCTTCTCGCTCGGCGGCGACTGGCTCAGCAGCGACGGCTTCGATGCCACCGCCACCGACACCTTCGCGCACAACGACGACCGCGATGGCTTCCGCAGCGGTGCCGGCCACGTCGCCGTGCGTCAGGACGTGGCGCCGGGCCAGTCCTTCAGCTTCACGGCGCTGCGCGCGCAGGGCGAGAACCGCTACGACGGCAGCAACCCGCTCACCTTCGCGACCGCCGATCACGCCGAAGGCAAGTTCGTGCAGCAGGTGCTGGCGCTCAATGCCGACAACCGGCTGACGGATGCCTGGCGCATGAAGACCACGCTCGGCCAGAGCCGCGACCAGAACGAGGACTTCGCCGATGGGCTCTCGGCCGGCGCCTTCGACACGCGCCGCGACCAGTTCACGTGGCAGCACGAGTTCCGGCTCGCCGACGGCCACCTGCTGAGCCTCGGCGCCGAGTGGCTGCACGAGAAGGTCGGCGGCAGCGGCGTCGTCGATTACGCGCAGAAGACGCGCACGACGCGCGCGCTGTTCCTCGTCGATGCCGTGACGCTCGGCGCTCACGACCTGCAGCTCAGCCTGCGCAGCGACGACATCGACGACATCGGCCGCCACAACACCGGCCGCCTCGGCTGGGGCTGGAGCTTCGCATCCGGCCTGCGCGCCACGGCCAGCTACGCGACCGGCTTCAAGGCGCCGACCTTCAATGATCTCTACTACCCGGCCGGCCCGTTCGCCGCCGGCAACCCGGACCTCGAACCCGAGTCCTCGCACGGCTGGGACCTCGGCCTGGAGCAGCACGCCGGCGCCTGGCACTGGCGGCTCGGCGGCTACCGCACCCGCGTCGGCAACCTGATCCAGTGGGTCCCGGACGAGTTCTTCCGCTTCAGTCCGGTCAACGTCGCCAATGCCCGGCTGACCGGCATCGAGGCCTCGCTCGGCTGGCAGGATCACGGCTGGCAGGTAAACCTTGATGCCGACTGGCTGCGCGCCGAGGACACCGACAGCGGCGACCCGCTGCCGAACCGCCCGAACCGCAGCGCCCGCCTCAGCATCGACTACGCCCCCGGCACCTGGAGCGCCGGCGCCACGCTGCTCGCCGCCGCCTATCCGGATGACCTGCCGCAGCGCGGCTGGAGCGTGCTCGACCTGCGCTCCGGCTACCGGCTCGACAAGGACTTCGAGCTGAAGCTCAAGGTCAACAACGTCTTCGACCGCGACTACCAGACCGTCAACGGCTATCCGATGCCGGGGCGCGAGGCCTGGATCGCGATTGAATACGGCATGCGCTAGAACAGCGCAGTCGACGCACGCCTCGCCCGGCCGTGATCTGCCGCGCTCCCCCGCCCCCGGTAAGCTGCCGCGTGCAGCCCCTTCCCCCTCGCGGGGAAGGGGTCGGGGAAAGGGGGAGAGCCGCCGGCACCAGCGCCGAAACCATGCGCCGCGCGCCATCCCTTGCGGGGGGCAGCGCGGCGCGGCGGCCACGGCCGGCGGAGCTCCTGCCGGCCGTGGCCGATCCATCTCCCGCCCGAGGACTCCCCGCGATGGGTCACCGCCTCTCGAAGATCTACACCCGCACCGGCGATGCCGGCACCACCGGCCTCGGCGACGGCACGCGCGTGCCCAAGGACGCGCTGCGCATCGAGGTCATGGGCGAATGCGACGAACTGAACGCCGTGCTCGGCATGGTGCTGGCGCTGCCGGTGCGCGAACCGATCCGCGCCGTGCTGACCGAGGTGCAGCACCGGCTGTTCGACCTCGGCGGCGAGCTGTGCATGCCCGGCTACGCATCGCTGAGCGCCGAGGACGTGACGCAGCTCGAAACCGATCTCGACGGCTTCAACGCCGCACTGCCGGCGCTGAAGGAATTCATCCTGCCCGGCGGCGGCCCGGCGGCCGCGGCCTGCCATCTGGCGCGCACCGTCTGCCGGCGCGTCGAACGGCATCTGGTGACGCTGGTGCGCACCGAGGCCGTCAACCCGCACGCGCCGGCCTACCTGAACCGGCTGTCGGACCTGCTGTTCGTGCTCGGGCGCGTGCTCGCGCGCGACGAAGGCGGCGGCGAAGTGCTCTGGCGCAACGACCACGGCCGGCGGCGCACGGCGGCGGACCAGCCATGAGCTTCGCCGAAAACCTCGCCAGCCTGCCGCCGGCCGGGCATCTGGCCGCGCTCGAACTGTTCGAGCACGGCGAGCCGGCCGGGCGCATCGAGAACCGCCCCGGCCAGGCCGGGTCGCTGCGCATCTACCACGCGGTCGCGGTCAACGGCCGCATCGACGCCGAAGCGGCACGCCGGGCGCTCGGGCTCTACGGCGAACACCTCGCCGATGCCGAGGCCAATCCCGGCCGGCATCCGAACATCGACCGGCTGCTGGCGCTGATCAGGCGCAACAGCGTGCTGGTGATCAGGCCCGTCCCGGCCGCGGACGGCGCCTGATTCCGGCCGGTCACGGCGCACCGGCGGCCCCGCTCACGGCAGCGCATCCACCAGCACGCCCGCGAACACCGCGAGTCCCACCCAGTTGTTGTGCAGGAAGGCGTGGAAGCATGCGGCCGGCTCGCGTCTGCGCACCAGATACTGTTCCCAGGCCATCAGCCAGGCCGCGGCGAACAGGCCGAGGTAGTAGACCGGCCCGCAGCCGGCCATGAGTCCGGCCAGCCCCAGCAGCAGCAGGAACGCACCCTGCAGCAGCGCGACGATCTGCCGGTCGCGGGCGCCAAACAGGATGGCGCTCGACTTGACGCCGATCTTCAGGTCGTCCTCGCGGTCGGTCATCGCGTAGAAGGTGTCGTAGGCCACCGACCAGACGATGTTGGCCGCATACAGCAGCCACGCGAGCGCCGGCACCGAGCCGGTCACGGCCGCGAAGGCCATCGGGATGCCCCAGCCGAAGGCCATGCCGAGCACGACCTGCGGCAGGTGATGCAGGCGCTTCATCAGCGGATAGCCGGCGGCGAGCGCGAGCCCGGCGAAGGACAGGCCGATGGTCAGGCCGTTCTGCGTCAGCACCAGCCCGAAGGCGACGAGGCTCAGGCCGATCGCGAGCCACAGCGCCTCACGCACCGTCACGCGGCCGGCGGCGAGCGGCCGGTCGCGGGTGCGCGCGACGTGCGGGTCGAAGCGGCGGTCGGCGATGTCGTTCATCACGCAGCCGGCCGAGCGCATCAGGAACACGCCGAGGCAGAACACCAGCACCGTGCCCTCGGGCGGCTGGCCGTGACCGGCGAGCCACAGCGCCCACAGCGTCGGCCACAGCAGCAGGAAGCTGCCGATCGGCCGGTGCATGCGCGCAAGCTGCGCGTAGTCACCGGCCTTGGCGAGCAGCCGCGGCCAGCACAGGGCGGCGCGGGGTTTGCCGGAGGCGGAGGCGGCGGGAGCGGGTTCCGGACTCGGTTTCATGGGAGGCGATCACGCTTGCAGGACGTCGGCGAGCGCCGGCAGGAAGACTTCGCAGACCAGCAGCGGCCGGCCGTCGATCCGGAAGGTCGAGCGCCGGCCCCACAGCGGCAGGCCGCTGGCACCCCGCACGTCGAGCGCGCGGCGCGCCAGCGGACAGCGCAGGTCGAGGCGCGCGATCTGCAGCGGGCCGCGCACGACGCCGGGATCGGCGAACAGTACCGCGCCGAGCGGACGCGTGCCGAGTCCGGTCAGCGTGCGGCCGTGGCCGCGCAGCGTGCGCCGCGGGATCACGGTGCGCGCGAACACCCACGGCACCCCGCCGGCGAGCAGGTGCACCTCGCGCACCCAGGCGGTGACGCCGCGGCGCAGGCCGAGCGCATCGGCCTCCTCGCGCAGCACGCGCCCGGCGCGCTCGCTCAGCACCCGCACCGAGAAGGCCCGGCCGTGGCGCGCGCATTCGGCGCGCAGCCGTGCGGTCAGCGAACCG
>NZ_DAOLKE010000088.1:0-11657 GCF_035331805.1 Plasticicumulans sp.
ACAGTGCCGGGCCGTCGAGCCGGCGCTGCGCTTCGATGCCGACGGTCGCGCCGTGCGCTGCCACACGCCGCTCGATGCCGCCGGCCGGCCGGCGGGGGCCGCCGCATGAGCGCGCACGGTCCGGCCGTGCTCGAAGCCGTCGATCTGTGCCGCCACTACCCGGTCCGGCGCGGCCTGCTGCAGCCGGTGCAGACCGTGCGTGCGCTCGATGGCGTGTCGTTCACGCTCGCCGCCGGCCGCACGCTCGCCGTGGTCGGCGAGTCCGGCTGCGGCAAGTCGACGCTGGCGCGGCTGCTGACGCTGATCGAGGCGCCGACTTCGGGCGCGCTGGCGCTGCTCGGCGACGACTGCAGCGCGAGCACCGCCGCGCAGCGGCGCGAGGCGCAGCGCAGGGTGCAGATGGTGTTCCAGAACCCCTACGGCTCGCTGAACCCGCGCCAGAAGATCGGCGCGATCCTCGCCGAGCCGCTGAAAATCCACACGAAGCTCGATGCCGCCGCGCGCGAGGCGGCGGTGCGCGCGCTGATGACGCGCGTCGGCCTGCGCCCCGAGCATCACGACCGCTATCCGCACATGTTCAGCGGCGGCCAGCGCCAGCGCGTCGCCATCGCCCGGGCGCTGATGCTCAGGCCCGCCGTCGTCGTCGCCGACGAGCCGGTGTCGGCGCTCGACGTGTCGATCCAGGCGCAGGTGCTGAACCTGCTGCTGGAGCTGCAGGAGGAGACCGGCGTCGCCTACGTGTTCATCTCGCACGATCTGGCGGTCGTGCGCCACATCGCCGATGAGGTGCTGGTCATGTACCTCGGTCGCGCGGTCGAACAGGGCCCGGCCGATGCGGTGTTCAGCGCGCCGCGCCATCCGTACACGCGCGCGCTGCTCGCCGCCGCGCCGCGGCTGGATGCGGGCGACAGCGAGCGCGTGCCGCTGCGCGGCGAGCTGCCGTCGCCGCTGTCACCGCCGGCGGGCTGCGCCTTCCACACCCGCTGCCCGTTCGCCGACGGCGAGTGCGCGCAGTCGCGCCCGGCACCGCGCATCGTCGACGGCCGGCTGGTGGCCTGCCACCACGCCGAGCGCATCGGCGGATAACGGTCACACCGGAACGCTTGCCTCGCTTTTCAGCCCCTCGCCCCTCGTGGGAGAGGGGTTGGGGAGAGGGGGAGAAAAACCATGCACTTACTCTCCCCCGTGTGGTCGGCATGAGTCGCCGGGGCGGGAATCCCGAACCCTGCGAACCCTGGCGGTGTCAGTAGCGCTCCGGCACGAACATCGTTGCCGGGACCGGCTGGCGGGTGTAGTCCTGATTGCGCACGCGCGGCGGCAGCTCGACGCTCGGGCGCGGGATTTCCGCGTAGTCGAACAGTTCGAGCAGATGGCTGATGCAGTTCAGCCGCGCACGCTTCTTGTCGACCGCCTGCACCACCCACCACGGTGCTTCCGGGATGTGCGTGCGCTCCAGCATCGCCTCCTTGGCCTTGGTGTAGGCCTCCCAGCGCCGGCGCGATTCGAGGTCCATCGGCGAGAGCTTCCACTGCTTCATCGGGTCGTGGATGCGGCTCATGAAGCGCAGGTGCTGCTCGTCGTCGGTGATCGAGAACCAGTACTTGATGACGCGGATGCCGGAGCGCACCAGCATGCGTTCGAACTCCGGCACCGAGCGGAAGAACTCCTCGACATCGTCCTCGTTGCAGAAGCCCATGACCCGCTCGACGCCGGCGCGGTTGTACCAGCTGCGGTCGAACAGGACCATTTCACCGGCTGCCGGCAGATGCGTGACGTAGCGCTGGAAGTACCACTGCGTGCGCTCGCGGTCGTTCGGTGCCGGCAGCGCGACGACGCGGCAGACGCGCGGGTTCAGCCGCTGCGTGATGCGCTTGATCACGCCGCCCTTGCCGGCGGCATCGCGGCCCTCGAACACGATCACGACCTTCTGGCCGCTGGTGGCGATCCAGTCCTGCAGCTTGACCAGCTCGCCCTGCAGCCGGAACAGGTTCTGGAAGTAATGCATGCGCTCGGAACGTTCGGTCTCGCGATCGGGGATCACGCCCGGTGCCACCGTGCGGTCCTCGATCTCCAGTTCCAGTTCCTCGTCGTAACCGTCGATCAGGTCTTCGTGGATGCGCGCGAGCAGCGCCTCGTGATCGGGCAGGGCAGGGATGGGCATGGCAGGTGGTCTCCGGACGGGCAGCGTCGTGCCCTGGCGCATCAGTTATAGCCATGGTGTGTGTGCCTGCCTCTGACGACGCAGCACTGCGCCCGGAAATCCATCGGGCGCGCCTGCGCAGCGTCGGCGAGCGGTGTTGTACGGCCGTGACGGCCGGGCCGGCGTGCGCAGGCGCTGCGGCCGGAAGTCCGCGATCAGGAACGGCCGGCGCCGGTCAGCAGCGTGTAGCCGAGGCTGACGGCGGCCCAGAGCGTGAGTGCCAGCACGGCCTGCACGCCGAGCCGCAGCCGGCGCCGGCCGGGCGGGAGCGCCGTCGCCGACAGCCCGGCGTTCAGGCGCCGCAGCGCCAGGCCGATCGTCACGCCGAACAGGCCGGCGGCGAGCGGGGCCGGATCGCTGCCGTGCAGGCCGAGCGTGCGCCAGCCGTAATCGATGCCGAGCACCAGCGTGATGCCGGCAGCGATCGTCAGCCAGTAGGTGCGGTAGGACATGGGAAGCGGCTGCAGGTCGTGGGAAGCGTCGAAAGGTCGTGCCGGGGCCATCCGTCCGCAGCCGGTGCCGCAGAAGACCCTGCACGAAGTGTCGTGCATCCGGCGGCGGGACGGCGCGGTTTCGGTGAGGTCCGGGGGCCGGCGGACGGGGCGCCAGGATTTCTGCGGAACCGGAGCGCTGCGCAGGCCGTCGGCATCCATGCCCGTGCAAGCCCCGCAACCACGATCCGGGAGATACCGAGATGAACACGCAGACCCAGAACACGCAGACCCAGAACACACAGACCCATTCCGAAGTGCTGGCCGTGCTCGAAACCTGGCTCGGCGCGATCCGCGCCGGCGACCTCGACGCCATCGGCCGCCACTACGCCGCCGACGTGAGCGCCTACGATGCCGTCGGTCCGCTGCGCTTCCAGGGCCGCCCGGCTTACGCCGAACACTGGCGTCGCTGCCTGGAGTTCTGCGAGGGCGAGACGATCTACGAGCCGCAGCCGCCGGCCGTGTTCGCCGACAGCCAGCTCGCCGTCGTGCACTTCCTGCTGCGCTGCGGCAAGCGCAAGGCCGACGGCAGCGAGGAAAGCTCGTGGATGCGCACGACGCTCGGCCTGCGCCGCGAGGCCGGCAGCCACTGGCTGATCTTCCACGAGCACAGTTCGATTCCGTTCGACATGGAATCCGGCCAGACCCAGTTCGGGCTGACGCCTTGAAGCGGCACGGTCACGGGGCCCTGCCATGCTGGCGGGCACCGGGCCGGGCCAGCGGGTTCAACGCGCCGGAGCGGCTCCGTCATGCCCGGACGCCAGCGAGGAGAGAACGATGAAACTGCAGCCCTACGTGTTCTTCAACGGCGATGCCGAGGCGGCCGCCCACTTCTATCGCGATGCGCTCGGCGCCGGAATCACGATGCTGATGCGCTATCGCGACTGCCCGGAAACGCCCGATCCGGCTCATGTGCCGCCGGGCAACGCCGACAAGGTCATGCACATGAGCCTGAGCATCGGTGACACCGTGCTGATGGGGGCCGATGACTGCAGCGGCAGCGGCCGGGGCTTCGCCGGCTTCTCGCTGTCGCTGAGCGTCGCCGAGGTCGCCGAGGCCGAAAAGGCCTTCGCGGCGCTGGCGGACGGCGGCAGCGTGTGCGTGCCGCTCGGCCCGACCTTCTTCTCGCCGGCCTTCGGCATGCTGAACGACCGCTTCGGCGTGTCGTGGATGATCGTCGTGATGTGAGGCGCCGGGGCTGCAGCGCAGGCGCCCGCGTCAGGCTGCGCTCTGCCCGGAACGAAGCCGCCCGCCGCTCGTGCGGCGAGCGGTGCGGCGATGCCTGCGGGCGCGGTTCAGGCGTCCGGGGCCGGAGGGGACTTGGCTTCGGGGGCCTGCACGACGGCATCGGCTTCGATCTGCCGGTCCTTCGCGCGCCGGCGCAGCCGCATGAACAGCCACGCGAGCACCGCCAGCCCGATGATCGTGCCGAGGATGTACAGCTGCGCGTTGTGCATGCGGCCGAGGAAGGTTTCCATCGCCTCGCCGAACAGGTAGCCGGCGCCGGCGAAGCTGATCGCCCAGACCGCGGCACCGATCATGTTCAGCACGATGAAGCGCACCGTGGAGATGTCGCTCGCGCCGATCACGAACGGCGTGATGTTGCGCACGCCGTAATAGAACCGGAAGGTCAGCACCAGGAAGTCGCGGTGGCGTTCGAGGTGGCGGTTGATCCAGGCCACGCGCCCGGCCCACTTCGGATGCTTGTCGAGCAGCTTGCGGCCCTGCTTGCGGCCGATGAAGAAGTAGAACTGGTCGCCGCAGAGGCTGCCGACGAAGGCCGACAGCATCACCAGCGGCAGTTCGAGGTGTCCGAGCTTGGCGATGACGCCGGCGACGATGACGACGGTTTCTCCTTCGATGAACGTCCAGATCAGAATCGTCAGATAGCCGTATTCGGCTATCCAGTGCTGGATGTTTTCAAACATGCGCACGCACTCGGGCTGTCGGTAGGAGCAGGGGCGGCGGACCGCGCGGGGGCGCCATTGTGTCGGAGCCTCCGTGACGCGTCCATGACGCGGCGCCGCAGTGCGGTCCTGCGCTGCGGCGCCGTGCTGCGGCTCACTCGGGCGGCGTCAGTGCCAGGAACAGCGGGGATTCGCCGCGCCTGACCAGCACCGGCACCGGCTTGCCCTTGCCGAGCTTTGCGGCGAGTTCCTCGAACTGCGCGACTCCGGTGACCGGCTGGTTGTCGAGGCGCACGATCACGTCGCCGGTGCGGATGCCGGCGCGAGCGGCCGGTCCCGGGGCGACCTCGCGCACGACCACGCCGGTCTCGCCCTTGCGCGCGGCCTCGGGCGGCAGCTCGCCGAGCGTCAGGCCGAGGCCGCGCCGGGTGCCGCTGCCGGCCTTGCCGGCCTGACGCGCATCGTCGGGCAGTTCCTCGATCTTCACGGTGATCGTGGTTTCCCGGCCGTCGCGGAACACCGACAGCGTCGCGTCCTTGCCCGGCAGGTAGCTGCCGACCAGCGGCGGCAGCTCGCTGGAGCGCAGCAGCGGCCGGCCGTTGAACGCGAGCACGATGTCGCCGGGCTTCAGGCCGGCCTTCAGCGCCGGGCCTTCGGGCAGCACCTGGCCGATCAGCGCACCGCGCGCCCGGTCGAGGCCGAAGGACTTCGCCAGATCCGGCGTGACCTCCTGGATCAGCACGCCGAGCCAGCCGCGCGCGACGCGGCCCTTGGTCTTGAGCTGTTCGGCGACATCCATCGCGACGTTGATCGGGATCGCGAACGACAGGCCCTGATAGCCGCCGGAGCGCGAGTAGATCTGCGAGTTGATGCCGACCACCTCGCCGTTGAAGTTGAACAGCGGGCCGCCGGAGTTGCCGGGGTTGACCGCGGCGTCGGTCTGGATGAACGGCACGTAGGAGTCACTCGGCAGGCTGCGCCCGAGCGCGCTGACGATGCCGGCGGTCGCGCTCGATTCGAAGCCGAACGGCGAGCCGATCGCCAGCACCCACTGGCCGACCTTGAGCTGCTCGGCATCGCCGAGGCGCACGACCGGCAGCGGCGCGGCACCGTCGATCTTCAGCAGCGCCACGTCGCTGCGCTTGTCGGCACCGATCACCTTCGCGATCAGCTCGGTGCGGTCGCGCAACCCGACCGTCACCGTGTCGGCGCCCTCGACGACGTGGGCGTTGGTCAGCACGTAGCCGTCGGCCGAGATCACGAAGCCCGAGCCGATCGAGGCCGGCAGCTCGCGCGGGCGCGGCGAATTGCCATGCGGCATCTGCTCGAAGAAGCGCCGGAACGGCTCCTCGAACGGCGTGCCCTCGAACGGATTCTGGACCGGCGGCTTGCCGGGTTTGTCCTCGTCGGGCTCGTCGGCGGCGTCCTTCGCGGCGGTGCGGGCGCTGACGCTGACCACGGCCGGCGCGTACTGCTCGACCAGCGTCGTGAAGTCGGGCAGCTCGACGGCCGGCGCGCGGCCGGCGGCGAGCAGCACGAGGCAGGTCAGCAGCACCCGCAGGAGCGGATTCGATCCGGGCATCTGGGCCTCCGTAGCCGTCAGTAGGCAGAAATCATCAGGGTTGTCCGGGGGGCGGCCGGGGCGGTTCGGCCGGGGTGGCGACCTCGACGGCCGCCGCCGGTGCACCGGGCTCGGCCACGCCGAGGCGCGTGCGCAGCCGCTGCACGGCCTTGCGTGCGAGGTGCGGCAGCAGCAGGCGTGGCGGCATGCGCAGCCAGTGCGAACGAATGTAGAGCGCCAGCGCCGCCAGAGGTGCCATCGGTCGTTCATGCAGCACCGCATGCACCAGCGCCGGCAGCACGCCGGCCAGCTGCGGCGGCGGGGCGTGTGCGGCCAGCGCCGTGAACACGGCCGCCGGCACCGGCGTGCCGAGTTCGCGCTGCACCAGCGTCAGCGCGTACCAGAGCGGCCGCGCCAGATCGAGCGCCACGGCCCGCGCCGGCAGCGCCTGCCAGAAGGTCTCGTCGCCGAGATCGGTGATCAGCCCGTGCAGGTCGAGCAGATCGCGCAGCGGCTGCGCGAAGGCGCCGTCGTAACAGGCATGCACGGCCGCGTGCAGCAGCAGGTCGCTCGCGCACGGTACATATAAATCCGGCACGCCCGGCACCGGCTCGGCCGCTGCCAGCAGCAGGGCCGGATCGGGATGCAGGCGCGCAGTCGGGGGCAGGATGCCGTGGTGCAGATCGAGCTGCGTGCCGCGGTGCGCGTGGTGGAAGGCCGGCAGTTCGTGCATCCAGGCGCGGTAGTAGGCGTCGTCGTAATCGCTGTGCGCGGCGTGCTCCCAGCCGCCGGCGAGCAGCCCGGCCTCGGCTTCGGCGATCCGCGCCTTCGGCACCAGCACGTCGAGATCGGCTGACAGCCGTCCCTGCACCGAGGGCAGCCCGCGCAGCGCACAGGCCACGCCCTTGAGCACCAGCACCGGCACGCCGGGCAGCACGAGGCGCAGGTTCAGCGCCTCCCAGCGCAGCCGGCGCATCCGCGACTGCGCGCGCACCCGCGCGCTGTCGAGATGGAAGCGCACGCGCGCCGGCACGCGATCGAGCACGCCCCGCGCCGCGAGCACCGTGGCCAGCCGCCCGAGCGCCTCGTGCCGGCGCGCGTACGGCAGCAGTTGCTCCCAGTCGGCGCCCTGCAGGTGAGCCGGATCGGGAATCGAACCGCAGAACAGCGCCAGCAGCAGGGCGGTCGGGCGGCGCTCGGGCGGCGGGCGGGGCGTGGGCGGCATCGGGGACAGGTGGGGTGGCAGTTGGGAAATTTTTACAGTGCCCGGACGGCAGCGGCAGGGGTGAAGCAGACCTGGTTTTGAATTCAGTGACTTGGGGTTTTGTGTCTGATTGGCTTGAAATCTGCATAAAGCCGCACGAGACACAGGGAAACTCGGCTGCAAGCCTTGCGGATGGCCCGGTGGAGTGGCATCCGGGTGCCGATTCGTCAGACTATAAGGCAAGGCCTTTTGAGGACAGCAAGCGATGCAAGACCACGAACACTCCGGCACGGATGGTCAGGACGCCGCAGCCCCGGTATCCCTGCGCCGCCGCCGGCTGCTGAAGTCGGCTGCCGTCGTGGCCGTTCCCGCGGTGCTGACCCTGCACGCCGGCTATGCGCGTGCCGCGAACAGCAGCGCCGTGCGCTGCGCGCTCAACACCGTCAACGGCACCGGCATCCGGATCACCAACGAGAACACCCCCGGCCTGTACAAGGAAATGGGGGCGGACAGCCAGCTGCACGCGGTCTGGTTCCAGATCGATCCGTCCAGCGGCGGCATCACGCCGGTCCACTACAACGAGACCGGTTACAAGGTCGGCACCAACGCCTCGTTCCTGTCGAGCGGCTGCGTGAACTCCGCGCTCGGCATCTGAGCCCGTGCACGGCACTCCCGAACCCCGCCATCCGGCCGCCTTCTGGCGGCCGAATGCTTTTTCGCGCATGCACTGGCACGCGAGCGACGAGGCCGGCGAATTCCACCTCGTCCACGACGAGACCTCGGGCCGCACGCACTTCCTGACGCCGCTCGGTGCCTGGCTGCTGCAGCGGCTCGCGGAGGCGCCGGCCGGCTGCGCGCAGCTGCAGCTCGAACTGCGCGCCGACTGCGACGATCCGGATGCGCCCGGCCTCGACCAGGCGCTCGCCGATGCGCTCGACCTGCTCGCCGCCGAACTGCTGATCGAACCCTGTCCGCCGCCATGGCCGCCTGCCTCGGCGAGCTGAGCCGCGCCGAACTCCGGGCGCGGCTGGCCGACAATGCGCTGCGCCTGCGCATCGGCCCGTTCGCGTACGCGCTCGGCTCCGAATGGCCGGGGCTGGCCGACTGGCTGGCGCCGCTCTATGCGCGCTATCCGCGGTTTCCGGACGATGAATGCGCGGATTTCCGCGTGCGCCTGCGCTGGCGCGGGCTGCACGGGCGGCTGCGGCGCGAGCTGGCGGTCGAGTTCGAGGGCGAGCGGCTGGCCTACCGGCCGTTCGGTCCCGACTACGCGCCGCCGCACCTCGAATGGGGGCTGAACTGGGGGGTGGCCTTCCACGCCGGCCGGCTGCTGATGCTGCACGCGGCGGTGGTCGCGCGCGGTGAGCGCGCGCTGCTGCTGCCGGCCCAGCCCGGCAGCGGCAAGAGCACGCTCGCGGCCGCGCTCGGATTCCGCGGCTGGCGGTTTCTGTCCGACGAGTTCTGCCTGATCGACCTGCAGCGCTTCGAGCTGCTGCCGTTCCCGCGGCTGGTGGCGCTGAAGAATGCCTCGGTGCCGGCGATGCGCGCGCACGCGCCGGCGGCCGTGATCGGCCGGGATTTCCCGAACACCGCCAAGGGCTGTCTCGCGCACCTGCAGCCGCCGCCCGGCAGCATCGAGGCCATGGACCGCCCGGCCGTGCCGGCGTGGATTGTTTTCCCGCAGTTCCGGGCCGGCAGCCGCGCACGGCTCGAAGCCGTGCCGCCGGAGCGCACGATGGCCCGTCTCTGCACGAATGCCTTCAACTACGAGCACACCGGCCTCACCGGCTTCGAGACCGTGGCGCGGCTGGTGAGCGGCTGTCCGGCGCGGGCCCTCGAATTCGGCACGCTCGATGACGCCATCGCCGCCATCGACGCGCTCGCGGATGGCCGGGAGCCGCTCAGCGCAGCCGGCGCACGCTGAGCACGCGCGTCAGCGTGTCGTCGGCATCGACGAAGCCGCTGACCTCGCAGACGCCGCGATCCCCGCAGGTATCGAGGATGCGCGCGCCGATCGCCGAGTCGCTGCCGAAGCCGTAGCTGCGCCCGCTTTCGGTCTCGATCGCCGAATCGAGCGTGCCGTAGCGCACGCGCCCGACGATGCGCAGCTCCCGCGCCGGCTGCACCGCCGGCGACACCGCGGCGAGTTCGCGCAGGCGCGTGCGGTAGGCGCTGCGCAGGCAGCCGGTGTTGCGGCAGGGATTGCGCACCTCGCTCAGCCAGCGCCGCTGCGTGGCCTGCACCACGGCCGCATCGGCGGCCTGCGCCAGCGCCTCGCGGTAGGCGTTGCTCATCGCGTCGTCGAGATCGGAGAGTTCCGGGTTGCTGCAGATCGCCTGTTCGACCAGCGTGCCGGCGCGCGTGCAGTCGAAGCTCGCGGCAAAGGCGCTGCCGGCGGTGGCAAGCAGCAGGCAGGCGAGCAGCGGGGTGGAGGAGGACATGATCGGCGGTTCCTGCGCGGGTGGTGGGGACGTGCGCCAGCGTAGCCGCCGCCGGACCCGCCGGGGCCACCGCGCCCGCGCCCGGCCGCCTGCCTTGCCGCTTCGGCATTCACCGGTACACTACGCGGCTTCCCTGCGCCGCCGCGGACGCCGACGCCTCATCATGAACATGAATTTCCTCGACTTCGAGCAACCGATCGCCGAGCTGGAAGCGAAGCTGCAGGAGTTGCGCAAGCTCTGCAACGACACCGAGCTGAACATCTCGGACGAAATGGAACGGCTCGAAACCAAGAGCCGCGAACTGACCGAGAGCATCTTCAAGACGCTGACGCCGTGGCAGGTCTCGCAGATCGCCCGGCATCCGCAGCGTCCGTACACGCTCGACTACGTCGAACACCTGTTCACCGGCTTCGAGGAGCTGCACGGCGATCGCGCCTATGCCGATGATCCGGCCATCGTCGGCGGACTGGCCCGGTTCGACGGTCGTCCGGTCATGGTCATCGGCCATCAGAAGGGCCGCGACACCAGGGAAAAACTGCGCCGCAACTTCGGCATGCCGCGGCCCGAGGGCTACCGCAAGGCGCTGCGGCTGATGAAGCTCGCCGAGCGCTTCCGGCTGCCAGTCATCACCTTCATCGACACCCCCGGTGCCTATCCGGGCATCGGTGCCGAGGAGCGCGGCCAGTCCGAGGCCATCGCCCGCAACCTGTTCGTGATGGCGCAGCTGCGCGTGCCGGTGCTCTGCACCGTGGTCGGCGAGGGCGGCTCGGGCGGGGCCCTGGCGATCGGCGTCGGTGACAAGGTCAACATGCTGCAGTACGGCACCTACTCGGTGATCTCGCCCGAGGGCTGCGCGTCGATCCTGTGGAAGAGCGCCGACAAGGCACCGGACGCCGCGCAGGCCATGGGCATCACCGCCCCCGACCTGCAGAAGCTCGGCCTGATCGACGAGATCATCCCCGAGCCGCTCGGGGCCGCGCACCGCGATCCGGCGCAGACCGCCGCCGCGATCAGGACGGCGCTGCTCGCCGGACTCGCCGAACTCGACGGGCTCGACCTCGATGCGCTGCTTGCGCGCCGGCACGAGCGGCTGATGGCCTACGGGGAATTCACGGTCCGCGAGTGAATGACACTGCCTGCGCCACCGCGGCCGGGACCGTCGAGCGCACGCTGGTCGCGGCGCTGTCGCGGCTCTGTGCGGCCTGGCCGCAGACCCGCCGGCTGACGGTCGGCTTCAGCGGCGGGCTCGATTCGACGGTGCTGCTGCACGTGCTGGCGCACCTGCGCCCGGCCGGGCTGCAGCTCGATGCGCTGCACGTCGATCACGGCTGGCGGCCGGAGTCCGCCGACTGGGCGCGCCACTGCATCGCGCGCGCGACGGCGCTCGGTGTCGGCTGCCGGGTGCTGCGCATCGAGGCCCGTGCCGCGCCCGGCGAATCCCCCGAGGCTGCGGCGCGCACGGCGCGCTACGCGGCGCTCGGCGCGCGCCTCGATGCCGGCAATGCGCTGCTCACCGCCCAGCATGCCGATGACCAGGCCGAAACCGTGCTGCTGATGCTGCTGCGCGGGGCCGGCCCGAAGGGGCTCGCGGCAATGCCGGAAGACGCAGCCCTCGGGAGCGGGCGGCTGTGGCGGCCGCTGCTCGGCGTGTCGCGGGCCGCGCTGCAGGCCTACGCGACGCATTACCGCCTCGACTGGCTCGACGACCCGGCCAACACCGATACGGACTACGACCGCGTGTTCCTGCGGGAGCGGCTGATGCCGGTGCTCGCCGGGCGCTTCCCGGCCGCGGCCCGCACGCTGGCGCGCAGCGCCCGGCTCAGCGCCGAGGCGCAGGCCGCGGTCGAGACGCT
>NZ_DAOLKE010000089.1:0-11599 GCF_035331805.1 Plasticicumulans sp.
GGCCCCGGCAGGGCGCTCGTCCTCGCCGCGGCCGGCGGCCGGTGCCAGCACCGGCGCCGACATCCGGGCGTTGTGCCGGCGTGCGCACAGCGCGGCGAGCTGTTCGAGCAGCCGGGCCGGATCGAAGGGCTTGCGGAAGAAGTCACACACGCCCAGACGCATCGCCGCGATCGCATCGTCGAGATCGCCGTGGCCGGTGATCACGACGTAATCGAGCCGCTGCGGATAGGTCTGCTGCAGTTCGCCGATCAGCGTCAGGCCGTCGATGTCGGGCATGCGCAGGTCGCAGAGCGCGATGCCGATGCCGGGCTGCGCGGCGAGGAAATGCCGGGCGGCGGCCGCATCGTGGGCGACGTGACAGCGGTAGCCGCTTTCCTCCAGCAGCTCGGCCAGCTCGACCAGCGCATCGACATCGTCATCGACGAGCAGCAGTTCCTCTGCCTCTGCGGCATGGGCGGCGGGAGCAGGCATACGGAGCCTCCGTGGACGAAAATCACTCCGGCGGGACCGCCGGGCGCGCAAGGGCGGTATCTTGCCGGCTGGCACGGCACACGACCGTGAACGACGTTACACGCGCACCGGTCGTTGCAGACTATTACAGTTGCAGCCCCGGCCCCTGCCGGCCGGCGGGGATACTGCGCAGCCACCACCACCGCGCCCGCGCCGCCGGCACCTTTGTCCTTCCGGCACCGTCAATCGAGGATTCCGCCCGGTGAAGCAAGACTCAGCGCCGCAGGTTCCGGCCGTGCTGGTCGTCGACGACGAACCCGAAGCGCTGCAGGAGCTGCTCGAATTCCTGGACCTGAACGGTTACCGCTGCCACGGCGCCACCGGCGTCGACGACGCCCTCGCGACGTTCGCGGCGGATGCAGGAATCGGCATCGTCATCACCGACCTGAACCTCGCCATCGGCAACGGCAACGAACTGGTCGGCCGCCTCGGGCTCGATTTCGGCGACACGCGCGCCTTCGAGGCCATCCTGGTCAGCGGCTATGCCGGCAAGGAGGACGTGATCGAGGCGCTGCGCCGCGGCGCGATCGACTTCCTGAACAAGCCGCTGTCCGGCGACGAGCTGCTGGACGCCGTGCGCCGTGCCGCCGTGCGCCTGGCGCGGCGCAGCCCCGGTGGCGAGCGGCTGGAGGCGCGGCTCGACGAGATGATGGATACGGTGCTGCGCCTCGGCGAGGAAGTCAGCGGCCTGCGCCGGCGGCTCGAAGCCGCACCACCGGAAGCGGCGCCGGCCACGACCGCAGCCGTGCTGTCCGACAGCGAGCCGCTGCCCGAACTGACGCCGCGCATGTGGGAGGTGCTCGCGCACGTCGGCGCCGGCAAGACCAACTACGTGATCGCCTGCGACCTCGGCCTGACCGAGAACACCGTCAAGCTCTACGTCTCGCAGATCCTCGGCAAGACCCGCGTCAGCAACCGCACGCAGCTCGCGCTGCGCGCCGCCGCTTGGCTCGCCGCCGCTGAGGCCCGCGGCCTGCTGCCGGTGCGTCCGGAACCGCCGGCGGGCTGAACCCGCGCGGCCGCAACAACGAAAAGGGGCTGCGGCGGCACCGCAGCCCCTTGTCCGTACTGACCTGCAATCGTCATCGAAGGCGGCCAGAATGTGTGGTGGGCCGTGTAGGACTCGAACCTACAACCAATTGATTAAGAGTCAACTGCTCTACCAATTGAGCTAACGGCCCGGCGAGGCGCGCATTAGACCGGAACGGCCGGCCGAAGTAAACCCCTGGCTGCGCCTGCGGCACGACGCTTGCACCGGTCTGAAACCCCGGGCGCAGACCTTACCAAAGTATCACCCCACGCCGGCCCGGCTTCTGATTCACTGAACTACCGTTGTGGTCCCCGAGGCCAGACCTGCTGCTGCAGAGCAGCCCCGGAAGCACCCGCACCGGGAGGATCTTCCCGGAATGTTGCCGCGGATGTTCAAAGAATTGCAGTAACGCCCCGCGTCACGGCGGAGCAGCCTGCACCATGACAAGGCGTCGCAGAACGCCCTCACCACCACAGAGGAGTCGCCCCATGCTGACCGAGCAGGAATGTCTGGACCTGTGCGAGCTGTCCGAGGAAGAGATTCAGGCGATCGCCGAACATGAGCATGTTCCCGAAGTCATCGCCGCCGAACTCGGCCAGTGTCTGGTGCAGACACACGCCGGACAGTGGCTGATCCGGCGCTACATCATGGAGGACATCGCCCACGCCCAGGTCATGGGCCGGGTGGGGCGGGTCGCCGAGCTGAACGGCGTGCTCGAACGCTTCGAGGCCAATCACCCGACCTACGACCTGCGTCCGAAGCCGCCGAGAAAGCTGCCGCAGCCGTACCGCCCGCACTGAGCCACCTGTCTTCCCCACCGACGCCGCGCCGGCCCCAGGCTGGCGCGGCGTCGTGCCGTCCGTAGCGCGCCGGACGCACCAGCAGGAGGCGACACTGGCGCGGGCGCTGCACCGTTGCGGGGCCAGTCATCCGCCTGCGTGCCGGCCAGCACCGGCAGCCGCCGCGGAAGCTCCCGGCGGCGCCGGGGGAACCTTCAGGTGCCGGCGTGCTCGCGCCGCGCCAGCCAGTCGAGCAGCGCATCGAGCGGCATCGCCCGCGCATACAGCCAGCCCTGCGCGTAATGGCAGCCGTGCATGCGCAGCCAGCCGGCCTGCGCCTCGGTCTCCACGCCCTCGGCGAGCACGCGCAGGCCCAGGCGCTCGGCGAGCCGGATGATCAGTTCGGCGATCTCGGTGCGCGATTCCCCGCCGTTGCCGAGTTCCTGCACGAAGCTGCGGTCGATCTTGATCAGGTCGGCCGGCAGCCGGCGCAGATAGGCGAGCGACGAGAAGCCGGTGCCGAAGTCGTCGATGGCGACGGTCAGGCCGCGCGCGCGCAGGCGTTCGAGCGTGTCGGTGACGGCGCCGAAGTTCTGCATCGCGACGGTCTCGGTCAGCTCGATCTCCATCTGCCGCGCCTCGGCGCCGCTGGCGAGCAGCTGGCGCTCGATGCTCGCGACCAGGTCGGCGCGCGCCGACTGCACGGCCGAGACGTTGACCGCAACGCGGATGTGGCCGTGACCGGCCGCGGCGAGCCGGGCCGCGGCGGCGCAGGCAAGCTCGATGAAGTGCTCGCCGAGCGGTACGATCAGCCCGGTGGCCTCGGCGAGCGGGATGAAGGCATCGGGTGCGACGCGCGTGCCGTCGGCGCGCTGCCAGCGCGCCAGCGCCTCGACGCCGGTGACGGTGCCGGTCGCGAGGTCGATCTGCGGCTGCAGCTCGATGCCGATCTCGTCGCGCGCGAGCGCCTCGCGCAGCGCCTGCAGCAGCGCGAAGCGCCGGCCGGCAGCGACGGCGATCTCCGGCAGCCAGTCCTGATGCTGGCCGTGGCCGCGCAGCTTGGCCTGCTTCAGCAGCAGCGTGGCGCTCGCCAGCGCCTCCAGCGCGGTGCCGGTGAACTCCGCAAGCGGCAGGCGCGCGGTGCCGACGCTCCAGGCGCCGCCGTCCGCGGCCGACGGCGCACCGTCGGCGAACAGGGCGGCGACGCTTTCGGGATCGAGCCGTTCGACCGGACCGAGCGCGCCGAACACGTCGCCGCCGAGGCGCGCGAGCAGCACGGTCGGGTCGAAGCCGTCGCGCAGGCGCTCGCCGATGCGCTTGAGCAGGGCGTCGCCGTAGGCCGGGCCGAGCGTCAGGTTGACGCCGGAGAAGTTGTCGATGTCGATCAGCAGCAGCGCGGTGTGGTGGCGGGCGGCGCTGCCGAGCGCGCTTTCCAGCGCGCGCAGCAGCGCGTTGCGGTTCGGCAGCCCGAGCAGCTGGTCGCGGTAGGCGAGATCGTCGAGGCGGCTGAACAGCGCGACGTTGTGCAGGCCGCTGCCGATGTTCAGCGCGAACACGCGCAGCAGTTCCTGTTCGGTGTCATCGAGCGAGCGCTCGATCTCGACCCAGGCCGCGTATTCGGCCCCGGCCAGCTCGGCCGGGAAGTACAGCACCATGCAGTCAGCGAGCACCAGCGTGCGCCGCTCCTGCAGGCAGTGGCGGATCGCCTCGCGCACGCCGGCCGGCTCCAGGGCTTCGAGCGGACGGTCGACGCTGCGCGCGTAGCGCCCGGCGGCCCCGATCACGCGGCCATCGTCGCGCGCGCGGCGCACGCAGACCACGCCTTCGGGCGGCACGCCGAGCACCGAGGCGATCTCGGCGATCGTGCGCGCCGAGAAGTCGCGCAGGCTGCGCGCGCCGACCAGCACGTTGCTGGCCTCGACGATCATCTGCAGGCCGCGCCGGGCGCGCGCCACGGTGCGCAGCTGCTCCCAGGCGCGCACACCGGCGGTCAGCAGCGTGTGCAGGCGTTCGACGCCGAGTTCGGACTTGGTCCAGTAGTCATTGATGTCGTAGCGCTCCATGACTTCGTGCACCGGCGCCAGCCCCGGCTGCCCGGTCACGAGCACGATGCGCAGCTCCGCGTTGCCGAGCACCTCGCGCACCGCGCGCGCCAGCCGCAGGCCGGCGTCGTCGGTTTCCATGACCACGTCGAGCAGCATCACCGCGATGTCGCGCTCGCCGGCGAGCAGGCGCGCGGCCTCGGCGTGGCCGTAGGCCTGCAGCAGCTCGATGCGCCGGCCGAGCACGCGCATGCCGGACAGCGCGAAGGCGGTCGAGCGCTGGAAGTCGCGGTCATCGTCGACGGCGAGCACGCGCCAGCGCTGCGGGCTCGCAATCCGCTCCGGCCCGGCCTCCGGCCCTTCGGGCAGGAACAGCAGATCGTCGTCATCGGCTGCCGGGACGCCGGCCGCTCCGGTGCTGCCATGGAAGTCTTGCGCGCTCATCGTCCGTCTCCGCTGACCGGCCGCCCGCATGCGCCGGTCTTCCCTGACGTGTGCCGGGTCACGGACCCGGACGAGGGCGCAGCATAAACGTTTGCCGGCCATTCATGCTGCACCGCACCACAAGCTTTGCGCCTCATGCGGCTCACAGCCCCAGCTCGGGCCACAGGCTGTCGACGCGCGCGCGGATCGCGTCGTCCATGCGGATCGGAGTGCCCCACTCGCGCGTGGTTTCGCCGGGCCACTTGTGGGTGGCATCGAAGCCGATCTTCGAACCGAGTCCCGAGACCGGCGACGCGAAATCCAGATAGTCGATCGGCGTGTTTTCGATCGTCACCGTGTCGCGCGCCGGGTCCATGCGCGTGGTCATCGCCCAGATCACGTCCTCCCAGCGGCGGGCATCGATGTCCTCGTCGGTGACGATCACGAACTTCGTGTACATGAACTGGCGCAGGAAGCTCCAGACGCCGAGCATCACGCGCTTGGCGTGGCCCGGGTACTGCTTGCGGATGGTCACGACCGCCAGCCGGTACGAGCAGCCCTCGGGCGGCAGATAGAAGTCGGTGATCTCCGGAAACTGCTTCTGCAGGATCGGCACGAACACCTCGTTCAGCGCCACGCCGAGGATCGCCGGCTCATCGGGCGGCCGGCCGGTGTAGGTCGAGTGATAGATCGGCTCGCGCCGGTGCGTGATGCGCTCGATCGTGAACACCGGAAAGGTGTCGACCTCGTTGTAGTAGCCGGTGTGATCGCCGAACGGTCCTTCGGGCGCCGTGTCGCCGGGCGCGATGTGGCCTTCGAGCACGAACTCGGCGCTGGCCGGCACCTGCAGGTCGCAGCCGAGGCAGCGCGCGAGTTCGGTCTTCGCCCCGCGCAGCAGGCCGGCGAACGCGTATTCGGACAGGGTATCCGGCACCGGCGTCACGGCCCCGAGGATGGTGGCCGGATCGGCCCCGAGCGCCACCGCCACCGGAAACGGCCGGCCCGGGTGCGCCTGCTGCCATTCGCGGAAGTCGAGCGCACCGCCGCGGTGCGACAGCCAGCGCATGATCACGCGGTTGCGGCCGATCACCTGCTGGCGGTAGATGCCGAGATTCTGCCGGGCCTTGTGTGGCCCCTTCGTGACCACCAGCCCCCAGGTGATCAGCGGTCCGGCATCGCCGGGCCAGCAGGTCTGTACCGGCAGGCGCGCGAGATCCACCGCCTCGCCTTCGAGCACGCATTCCTGGCACGGCGGGCGCGAGATCTCCTTCGGTGCCATGTCGAGCACCTTGCGGAACACCGGCAGGCTGTTCCAGGCGTCCTTCAAGCCCTTCGGCGGCTCCGGCTCCTTCAGGAAGGCCAGCAGCCTGCCGACCTCGCGCAGCGCCGCGACCGACTCCGCGCCCATGCCGAGCGCGACGCGCTCCGGTGTGCCGAACAGGTTCGCCAGCACCGGCACCGAGTGCCCGGCCGGACGCTCGAACAGCAGCGCCGGCCCGCGCGCGCGCAGCACGCGATCGCAGATCTCGGTCATCTCCAGCCGCGGCGACACCGGCACGCGGATGCGCCGCAGCTGGCCATCGGCTTCGAGGCGGGCAATGAAGTCACGCAGGTCTTTGTATTTCATCGGGACTCGACGACCTGACGGTCATCCGGACGACGGGGGGAAGCGGCGGCGGGCGTGCCGGCAGCCGCGCGGAGCCGACTCTACACTAGGCCGGTCGCCGGCAGCGTGATCCGCGAAAGCGCCGGTATGACCATTTGACCAGAACAGTGTAAGCTGCGCGGACTCCGCGACCCGGAGCCCATCCCCATAAAAGCCCGCACGGCACCCCCGGCCCGCCCCCCACGCGCGCCGGCAAGCCGGCGCACGACCGGAGGAGAAACAAAGGGTGGACTTCCTGCTGAGACTTTCCCGTGGCATCGACTGGCTCAATGAGCACGTCGGCAAGACCGTGTACTGGCTGATCCTGATCATGGTGATCATCTGCACGGGCAACGCGCTGATGCGCAAGCTGTTCAACATCAGCTCGAACGGCTTCCTCGAAATCCAGTGGTACCTGTTCGCGGCGGTGTTCCTGCTCGGTGCCGCCTACACGCTGCAGCGCAACGAGCACGTGCGCATCGACGTGGTCGTCGGGCGCTTCAGCCTGCGCACGCAGATCATCATCGACATCCTCGGCACGCTGCTCTTCCTGACGCCGCTGTGCCTGCTGATGATCGTGTTCGGCTGGCCGTACTTCCTCGATTCCTGGCACACGCAGGAATACTCGCCGAACCCCGGCGGCCTGATCCTCTGGCCGGTGAAGGTCCTGATCCCGATCGGTTTCGTGCTGCTGCAGCTGCAGGGCCTGTCGCAGCTGATCAAGCAGATCGGCGCGCTGACCGGACACGTCGATCCGCACACGCTGGTCAAGTCGCACCACGGCCACGCGCCCGCCGACGTGCCCGCGCCGCACACCCCGAACTGACGGAGCGCGCCCCCGATGGAAGCCTTCATTGTTGCCAACATGGCGCCGCTGATGTTCGGCGCCCTCGTGATCTTCCTGCTGCTCGGCTATCCGGTCGCGTTCGCGCTGGCGGCCAACGGCATGTTCTTCGGCCTGATCGGCATCGAATACGGGCTGCTGAAGCCCGAGCTGCTGCAGGCGCTGCCGCAGCGCGTGTTCGGCATCATGCAGAACGACACGCTGCTCGCGATCCCGTTCTTCACGTTCATGGGCCTGATCCTCGAACGCTCGGGCATGGCCGAGGATCTGCTCGACACCATCGGCCAGCTGTTCGGCCCGATCCGCGGCGGCCTCGCCTACGCGGTGATCTTCGTCGGTGCGCTGCTCGCGGCGACCACCGGCGTGGTCGCGGCCTCGGTGATCTCGATGGGCCTGATCTCGCTGCCGATCATGCTGCGCTACGGCTACGACAAGAAGCTGGCGACCGGCGTCATCGCCGCTTCCGGCACGCTCGCACAGATCATCCCGCCGTCGCTGGTGCTGATCATCATGGCCGACCAGCTCGGCCGTTCGGTCGGTGACATGTATGCCGGTGCGCTGATTCCGGGCCTGGTGCTGACCGGCATGTACGTCGGCTACGTGTTCCTGACCGCGACCTTCAAGCCGGACGCGGCACCAGCGCTGCCTCCCGAGGCCCGCAGCCTGCGCGGCGCGGCGCTCGGGCGGCGCGTGCTGGTGTCGCTGGTGCCGCCGCTGGTGCTGATCTTCCTCGTGCTCGGCACGATCTTCATCGGCGTCGCGACACCGACCGAAGGCGGCGCGATGGGTGCCTCGGGCGCGATCATCCTGGCGCTGATCAACCGCCGCCTCGACTGGAAGCTCGTGCGTCAGGCGCTCGACCAGACCGCCAAGCTGTCGTGCTTCGTGCTGTTCATCCTGATCGGCTCGACGGTGTTCGGTCTGGTGTTCCGCGCCGTCAACGGCGATCTGTGGGTCGAGCACCTGCTGACGGCGCTGCCGGGCGGCGAGGTCGGCTTCCTGATCGTCGTCAACATCCTGATGTTCGCGCTGGCCTTCTTCCTCGACTTCTTCGAGCTGGCCTTCATCCTCGTGCCGCTGCTCGGCCCGGTCGCCGAGAAGCTCGGCATCGACCTGATCTGGTTCGGCGTGCTGCTCGGCGTCAACATGCAGACGAGCTTCATGCACCCGCCGTTCGGCTTCGCGCTGTTCTACCTGCGCTCGGTCGCGCCGCCCGACATCCGCACCACGCACATCTACTGGGGTGCGGTGCCGTTCGTGTGCATCCAGATCATCATGGTGGCGCTGCTGATCGCCTTCCCGGGTCTGGTCAGCGTCGAGAAGCACAAGGTCGACAACAGCGCCCCGGTGCAGATCGAGATGCCGGCCGTCGACTACGGCGCCCCGGCCGGCGACGGTGGCTACGCGCCGCCGAGCTACGACTATCAGCCGGCCCCGCCGCCCGAGCCGGCCAAACCCTGAGCGGCCCGCTCCCCGCTGCCGCCGATCCGGGCGGCAGCGGGGAAAACAGCCGCGAAGACCCAAGAAAAAGCCCCGCCGGATGGCGGGGCTTTTTGCTGCCTGTGCTGCGACTTACAGGCGCTGGCTGTAGACGAAGTTCGCGTAGGTCGCCTCGGCGACGCGGAACCACTGGTACTCGGCCGAACGGAAGGTCTTCCAGGAGTCGTAGAGCTTCTTGAACTGCGGGTTCTTGCCGGCCTCTTCCTCATACAGCTCGTTGGCCGTCTTGAACGCCGCTTCCATGACATCGCGCGGGAACGGGTGCAGCTTGGCGCCGTCGCGCACCAGCCGGCTCAGCGCCGGCGGGTTCTTGGCGTCGTACTTGGCCATCATGTCGATGTTGGCCTCGGCCGCCGCCGCCGTGAACGCCGCCTGGTAGCTCTTCGGCAGCTTGTCCCATTCGCCCTGGTTGACGAAGAAGCTGACGTTCGGCCCGCCTTCCCACCAGCCGGGGAAGTAATAATGCGGCGCGACCTTCACGAAGCCGAGCTTCTCGTCGTCGTACGGCCCGATCCATTCGGCCGCATCGATCGTGCCCTTTTCCAGCGACGGGTAGATGTCGCCACCCGGAATCTGCTGCGGCACGGCGCCGAGGCGCGACATGATCTCGCCGCCGAGGCCGGCAATGCGCATCTTCAGGCCCTTGACGTCGGCCAGTCCCTTGATTTCGTTGCGGAACCATCCGCCCATCTGCGTGCCGGTGTTGCCGCCCGGAAAGCTGATGACGCCGTAGTCCTTCAGGAACTCGCGGTACAGCTCCAGACCGCCGCCGTGATACAGCCAGGCGTTCTGCTGGCGGCAGGTCAGGCCGAACGGCAGCGCGGTGTCGAAGGCGAAGGCTTTGTTCTTGCCGATGAAGTAGTACATCGTCGCGTGGCCGCACTCGACCGTGCCCTGCTGGGCGGCGTCGAGCGTCTGGAAGCCGGGGACGATCTCGCCGCCGGCGAACACGCGGATGTCGAACTTGCCTTCGGTGATCTCGCGCACGCGGTTGGCGAGCACCTCGGCGGCGCCGTAGATCGTGTCGAGGCTCTTCGGGAAGCTCGATGCCAGTCGCCATTTGATCTGCGGTTCGGCGCGCACGATCGCCGGGGCGGCAACGGTCGCGGCGGCGGCCAGACCGGCACCGGCGGTCTTCAGGAAGTCGCGTCTCTCCATTTTCTTCTCCTCGCTTTATCAGGGGGGCTCATGGCCCGGGCCAGTATAGGCAGTGCATCCGGACTGCCAGCGCCAAGCCTGACGGATTCCGGAAACGAAACGGGGCTGCTCACGCAGCCCCGTCGCCCGACTGGTCCGACAATAAGACCAACTCAGTTGGCGGCCGGCAAGACCTTGACTCCCTTCTGCGCGAAGCGCTCGTTGTCGAGGTAGACCTCGACCTGCCACTGCCCGGGCTGCTGCAGGTAGCGGTTGATCTGGAAGCTGCTGACGGTCGAGCGGCTGACGTTGTCGGCCGTGAAGCGCTGGGCGTCCGAGAACACCGGCTTGCGCTCGCCGTCGAGCACGCGCACCAGCTGCGTGTGCTCGCCCGGCGCGAGCTGGTTCCACTGCGTGAACACGTGGAAGCGCTCCTGATCGAGGCTCAGGGCCTCGACGGCGTTGACCGGCTGCTGGCGATCGTTGAGGCCGGTGGTCAGCACGACGGTCGCGCTGGTGCGGAAGGACGGCGCGGTGGCCGGAGTGCCGCAGGCGCCCGACAGGAGCGCAGCGGCCAGGAACAGGATGCGGATTTTCATGACGGCGAAACTCGATGGGGCGGGCGGGGCGGTGACGGCCGGGCCGGCACTATACCGCAGCGTCCGCAGCCGGCCGGCTCAGGTGTCGAAGCTCGCCAGCACCGGCGCGTGGTCGGACGGCCGCTCCAGCCGCCGCGGCCCGGTGTCGATCCGGCAGCCACGGCAGCGCGCCGCGAGCGCCGGCGACAGCAGGATGTGATCGATGCGCAGACCGTGATTGCGGCGGAAGCCGCCGCCGCGGTAATCCCACCACGAGAACGTCTTCGGCGGCTGCTCGAACAGCCGGAACGCATCGCGGAAGCCCGCATCGAGCAGGCCGCGGAAGGCGGCACGCTCGGGCCCGGAGCACAGGATCTGTCCGCGCCAGGCTTCGGGGTCATGCACGTCGCGATCCTCGGGCGCGATGTTGAAGTCCCCGAGCACGACGAGTTCGGGATGCGCGGCACGCTCGGTTTCGAGAAAGGCCGCGAGCTTCGCCAGCCAGTCGAGCTTGTAGGCGTACTTGTCGCTGCCGACCGCCTGACCGTTCGGCACGTACAGATCGAGCACGCGCACGCCGGCGACCGTGGCCCCGAGCACGCGCCGCTGCGGGTCCGCGAGCCCGGGCAGCTCGGTCACCACCGCGTCTGCCGGCTCGCGCGACAGCAGCGCGACGCCGTTGTAGGTCTTCTGGCCGGCGAAGACGACCTCGTAGCCGGCGGCGCGGATCGCCCCGGCCGGGAAATCGGCGTCCTGCAGCTTGGTTTCCTGCAGCGCCAGCACGTCCGGGCTTTCGGCGGCGAGCCAGTCGAGCACCTGCGGCAGCCGCACCTTCAGCGAGTTGACGTTCCAGGTGGCGATCTTGCGCATCGGCGGCTTCCGGTCGGGGACGGGGGCGCAGCATACAATGGCGCCCTTCCCCCGCCGTCCGTCCGGATGCCGCCCGCATGAGAATTCCCCGCATCCACGTCGCCGGTCCGATCGTCGCCGGCGAGCCGGTCGCGCTCGATGACAGCGCCAGCAACCACGTCGTGCGCGTGCTGCGCCTCGCGCCGGGCGCGCCGCTGCGGCTGTTCGACGGCCGCGGCGGCCAGTGGCGGGCGACGCTGGC
>NZ_DAOLKE010000090.1:0-11580 GCF_035331805.1 Plasticicumulans sp.
CTCGACCGGCCGCAGCACGGTGAGCTCGCGCCGGTCGATCCAGCCCTTGGTCGCGTCCCGGTAGGCGAGCAGGTGCGCCGACTGCCAGTGGGCTTCGAGGGCATCCCGGTCAGCCCAGCGTTCGTGGAAGAAGATCAGCGCCGGATCGTCGCTGCTTTCCAGCAGTTCGTAGGCGAGGCAGCCGGGTTCGGCACGGGTCGGGGCCAGCAGCGCGAGCATGGCCTGCTTCAGGCAGGCGGCGAATTCGGGGCGGGCTTCGATGCGGGCGATGACGGTCAGCATGGCGATCCCCTCGGGCGGTTGCTCAGGCGCGCTCCCCGCCACGCCAGCGCTGCAGTGTTTGCTGCGATGCACCGTAGTGATAGGCGATCGTGGCCGGCTCGTAACGCCATTCCCGGCCTGCCGGACAACTTTCGCGCGCGATGCAGCGTCGGGCACACCCGCTGCCGATCGTAACGCGCTGTGCGAGACAGCGCTGCGCCTCCCAGCCCGGTTTGCCGACCGCTGCCGCCGGGCAGGCAGGGACGCACGGAGCGCTGCAGTCGAGGCACGGCGATGGGCCGAGGGCTTCGCCCGGCGCATCGGCGCCGGCATCGAGCGCGATCACGGCCCGCACCGCCCACCAGCTGCCGTAGCGCGCATGCAGCGTGTTCATGAACGGTCCCGGCCGCAGCCAGCCGGCCGCGGCGAGCAGTGCGAGCAGCGGCAGCGGCGCGGTCGAGGCCGGATGCGGATGCAGCACGCGGTGCGCCCGTGTGCCGAGCAGGGCGCCGAGTTCGGCGCGGCAGAAGTCATCGAGCGGGCCGCAGGAACCGGCGCCGGTCGCGGCGTTGTCAGCGAGCAGCGCCTCGATGTCGCGCCCGGCGCGCCAGCGCCGCTGCACGGCATCGCCGGTATTGCAGACCAGCCACAGCGTTCGGAACGGGGCCGCGAGCGAGGCGAGACCGGGGGCGGAGATGGCGGAAACCGGCAGCATGGTCTGCAGGCCGTATCCAAGCCGGACGGCCTGTTCACGCAGATCGGCAAGGCGGGCGTCGTTCATGCGGGTTCATGGCGGCGGCGACGGGAATCGCCATCACCGGTGTGCGGGTCCGGATTGTCAACCATCGATGCAGCAGCGGACGCAGCGGGTCGGCACGCTTGCAGACAGGATACGGTGCGACGCCCGGCCGCCCGATGCCCGGACTTCGGGCCTTCCCGGATCTGCATGGAGCCTGCCCGCCATGAACCACCCGATGCCCTGTTCCGGAGCTTCCGCGCCGACACCGGATGCGGACCAGGCCGATGTCATCGCGCACTGGAGCCGCGGCACGCCGCGGCAGTGGATCCAGCAGCGGCTCGCCGCCGACGGCATCGAGCGGCCCGGCTGGCGCGACGTGGCCCGCTACGACCAGATTCACGCCGGCGGCCTGAAGGCGGTCGCGGCACTGGCCGGTCTTGCCGGGCTCGGGCGCGGGGCCGGCGTGGTCGATCTCGGTGGCGGGCTCGGCGGCAGCGCGCGCTGGCTCGCCGGTGAACTCGGCTGCCGTGTGGTCTGCGTAGACCTGACCCGGACGCTGGTCGAGGCCGGCGCCGAACTGACGGCCTGGGTCGGGCTGGATGCGCAGGTGCAGCACCTGCACGCCGATGCGAGCGCCACCGGCCTGCCGGCCGGCGGTTTCGATGCGGTCTGGGTCCAGCATCTGGCGCTGCACCTGCCCGAACCGCAGGCGCTGTGGCAGGAGGCGGCACGGCTGCTGCGCCCGGGCGGGGTGCTGGCGCTGCACGAATGGACCCTCGGCAGCGGCGGCGAGCCGTATCACCCGCTGCCGTGGTCGCGCGCCGACGGCACGCTGAGCCATCTGCAGACGCAGGCGGCCCTGGCCGCCGGCCTGCGCGCCGCCGGATTCGCCGAGGCGGGGTTTGTCGATGGCTCGCAGGCAGCGGCCGATGCCTATGCCGCCCAGCGCGCCGCGCTCGCGAAGCTGGAGTGCCCCGACAATCCGGTGCTGCCGGCCGACGAACTGCTGACCGTGCTCGCCAACGCCGAACGCAGCCTGCGCGAGGGGCGCTGTCACTGCGTCTACGCCACGGCCCGACGGCTCGGAAACGACGCGATCACGACCGCCGGCTGAAAAGCCGTTGCCGGCTTCCGGGCTGTCTCTCCCGAGAACGCAGCACCGGCAAGGGCCGGGTGGCCTGCCGGGGACGTGCAGGATCGCCGGAGTTGCTGTCCGCGCCCTGCACATTTGTTTCACGCATGTTTCACGCACGGGGGAGCTTTCTCCCGGCATGGCGCCTGCCGCGGCAGGTTTCATCGGGAGTTTTTTAAAAGCAACGGAATACGTTCAAGCCTGCGGTCGCAGACGGTGGCGAAAGAGTCGGTCAGCAGGATTTTTCGTACCGGCAACTACCACTTTCGTTGCATGGCTGTTCAGGTGCGCACGAATATATACAGCAATAACCATGTGGTAATTTGATTTTTCTCTGGAATTCCGGACACGCAAACCACGCCCATCCGTTGCTCCGTCCTCTGTATCGTCACAGGGAGAATTCTCGTGACCGCTACCCTGCCGCAAGTGCCGTCCACAGCCCTGGAGTCCGTGCCCGGCTCCGCCTCCCTGAGCAGCCGCTGGCGCAACCTGCCGTTGCGTCATCAGTTCCACGCCCTGCTGACCATCGTCGTGCTCGCGTTGCTGCTGCTGGTAGCCGGCACGCTGCTGGGATTGCGCCGCGATCTCGATTCACAGGCTCGTGAAGCCCTGGCTGCCTCGCTTCAGTCCGTGATGACCGTGCTTGAGCATTTCGCCGACGCCGAAGGCAGCGCACGGATGGACCGTGCGCAGGCACAGGCACGTGCGATCGAGGCGCTGACCGCCTTGCGTCAGGGCGATACGTATGTGTTTGCCTTTGATCGCGATGGACGTTTCGTGCTGCATGGAGGCGATCCCGCGCAGGTCGGGCAACCGGTCCGGGGGCTGCGCGATGCCGAGGGCCGTGACCTGTACGAGGCTTTTGCGGGCGCTGCGCACCGGGATGCATCCGGCAGCGGGCGGGGCGGTTTCGTGGAATATCCGTATGTCCGTCCGAGCGGCACGAAGCCGGAGCGCAAGCTCTCGCACGTCCGGACCTTCGAGCCCTGGGGCTGGGTGCTGGGCACCGGGGTTTACCTGACCGATCTGGACTCCCGGTTCGCGCGCCAGCGCAACACGCTGGTGGCCGGCGTCGCCATCGTTGCGGTGCTGCTCGGCAGTCTGCTGACCTGGCAGAGCCGGCGGATCGTCGGACGCGTGCAGGCCGTGCTCGGCTTTGCGCAGCGGCTCGCCGTCCACGATCTGCAGGCGCACATGCGCGTCGATACGCAGGAGGAATTCGGGCGGATGGCAGCCGCACTCAATGCCGCCGTCGATTCCTTGCGGGAAGCCGCTGCCCGCGATCAGGCGCAGATGGAGCAGCTGCGCGCAGCCGAAGCCGCCCGGGAAGTCCAGGCCCGTGAAATCGCCGCTCAGGCCGACTGCATCCGGGAGGCGGCCGAGCGCGACCGGGCCGCAGCCGATGAACTGCGCACGAAGGTCGGACGCATCGTCGTCGCGGTCGAGGCGGCTGCCAGCGGCGAACTGACCGTCACGCCGGGGGTCGGGGGCAATGACGCCATCGGCCGGGTCGGTGAGGCCTTCGGGCATCTGCTGCACGACCTGCGCAGCAGCATTGCCGGCATCGGCCGCAACGCCGAGGCACTCGGGCGTTCGGTGGAAGTGGCCCGGAATACCGGTCAGCGTCTGAACGGCGTCGCTGGCGACACCAGTGCGCGTGCCGAACGGCTGTCCGGGAACGCCAGTGCCGTGGATGACAGCCTGCAGTCGGTCGCCAGCGCGACCGAGGAAATGAATGCAGCCGTGCAGGAGATTTCGCGCCACGTGCACCGGGCGGTCGGGATTGCCGCCGTGGCTGCGCAGGCCGCCGATCACGCCACCGGTCTCGTCGGGGCCCTCACGACCAGCAGCGCCGAGATCGGGTCGGTCAGCCGCACGATCACCGGCATCGCCGAACAGACGAAGCTGCTCGCCCTGAATGCCACGATCGAGGCCGCGCGGGCCGGTGAAGCCGGCAAGGGCTTCGCCGTCGTCGCCAACGAGGTCAAGGAGCTTGCGCGGGGCACCGAGCAGGCGACCGCGGACATCGAGAAGCGCATCGGCACGATCCAGCACGATACCGGCCATGTCGTGCATGCGATCACCGACATCCGCCGCACCATCGACGAGGTCAACGAAATCTCCGCGATGATCGCCGCCGCGATCGAGGAACAGAGCGCCACCACGCGCGAGATCAGCCGCAGCGTGGCTCTGGCCGCGCAGGGCAGCGCCGAGATCACGGCTTTCGTGCGCCAGCTGGCCGATACCGCTCAGGCGGTGCACACGGAAGCGGGGGCGACGACGCAGGCGGCCGACCAGATTGCCCGCATCGCCGAGGATCAGATCCAGCTGATCAGGCGCTTCCGCATCTGAACGCAAGCGCGTCCTGCCCGCCGGGGACCGGTCGCGGACGGTTCCCGGCCTGCCCGAGCCGTGCCGGCCTCGATGGCAGGGGTGGCAATATGTCAAAAGATGCGATCCGCCGGCCTGGCGGAAATGCCGGGAGCGGGGCGTCGGTACGATCGGGCCGGTGCGACAACATGTGTAGCAGGATGCCGATCCATGACCTTTTCTCCACGCCGCCTGTTCTGGCCCCTCGTGCTGCTGGCGAGTGCAGTCGGCCTCTGCGGCCTGCTCGGCATCCAGTACACGAATGTGCGGCAGCTCGACAGCGATGCACACGCATTCGCCCGCCAGATCGAGCTGCTGCGCAACGCTTTCGGCTACGGCGGCTTCATTCATCATTTCAAGAACTTCCTGCTGCGGCGCACGCAGGCGAGCTATGCGCTCGCCGGGGCCGGACTCGATTCGCTCGGCGTCACGGCGGCCGAACTCGAGCAGTTCACACATGATCTCGCCGAGCGCGAGGCCCTGCACGAAATCGGGCGGGTGATCGGGCGCTATCGCACGGCCTGGCAGCTTGCCGGCCTGCCCACGCACCGCGAGATGCAGCCCGAGGCCCTCGACGGGCTGGTGCGGGTGGAAGACACCGTGGCGATATCGGCGCTCGGCATCCTCGAGGCCGCTGCCCAGCAGCGTCTCGCGCAGGCACGCGCGGCCAGCACGCAGCTGCAGATGCTGCTGGCAGCCAGTCTGGTCGCGCTGCCCTTGCTGGCACTGGTGTATCTGCACCAGCAGCGGGCGTTGAGACGCGAGAGCCGTCTGGCCGACTGTCTGGCGCACTCGGAACGGGAGCTTCGCCAGAGCAACGAGCAGATGCGGGCCATCTTCGACGGCATGGTCCATCTCATCTGTCTGCTGCGCCCGGACGGCACGCTGATCGAGCTCAACCGCAGCGCGGCGCTGTTCGCCGGCCAGGCGCGCGACACGCTGCTCGGCCTGCAACTGGCCAGCCTGCCGTGGTGGCCGCGCTCGCCCGATGCGCAGGCGGCCGTGCAGCGCGCGCTTGCCGTGGCCGGCAGCGGTCAGTGCTTCCGCGAGGAGTTCCCGGTGCTCGGACCGGGCGGCTTCCGCGCGACGCTCGATGTTTCACTGCAGCCGCTGCGTGACGAGCACGGCGAGATCGTGCGGCTGGTGCTGGAGGCACGTGACCTGAGCGAACGCCAGCGTCTGGAGGCCGGCATCCGCGCCGAGGGCGAGCGGGCACGGCGCTATCTCGACATCGCCCGCTCGATCATCCTGGCGCGCAGCATCGACGGGCGCATCCAGCTCATCAACCGCGAAGGCTGCGAACTGATCGGTCTGCCGGCCGGGCAGCTCATCGGCCGGAACTGGTTCGAAACCTGTGTGCCGCAGGGGGAGCGCACGAGAGCGCAGGTCGTGTTCGCCCAGGTGATCACCGGCTTTGATCCGCTCATCGAGGAGGAACGCGCGCTGCTGACCGCGAGCGGCGAGACCCGCTGCATTGCCTGGCGGCACACGGTGGTCTGCAACGAGACGGGCGTCGTGGTCGCCATCCTGAGCGCCGGACGCGACGTGAGCACCGAACGGGCCGCGGAGCTGCATCTGCGCTCGATCAATGTCGAGCTGGAGCGGCGCGTCCGCGAGCGGACCCGGGCGCTGGAAGATGCCCGTGATGCGCTGCTCGGGCGCCAGCACCGCCTCGGCATCCTGAAGACGCTGGCCGAGCAGGCGGGTAGCGCGGCCGATCTGTCCGTGGTGCTGAACCTGACGCTGCGCCTGGTCTGCGAACATCTTGCGTGGCCGGTCGGCCATGCCTGGATTCGCGATGCCGTCGATCAGCCGCTGCGCTCCAGCCACTGCTGGCATCTCGGGGATCCGGAAATCTATGCCGGCTTCCAGGCGCGTTCGCAGGCGCTGGAATTCGGGCCGGGCGTCGGCGTCATCGGCCGTGTGCTCGAGGCCGGGGAGGCGCAGTGGATCGAGGATCTGGCAACTGACGTGCATTTCCTGCGTCATGACCCCCTGGTGCGTTCCGGCCTCTGCGGCGGCGGTTTCTGTCCGGTGCGGGTCCGCGGCGAGGTCCGGCTGCTGCTGGAGTTCTTCTCGACCGACGATAACGGGGTGACCGGGGAAATCCGGGATTTCGTCCACCAGGTCGCGACGCTGCTCGGCATGATCGCCGAGACCCTGCTCGATCGCGCCGAACTGCGCCGGCTCGCGCTCTTTGCCAGCGAAACCGACGACATGCTCGTCGTCACCGATCGCGAGGGACGCATCGAGTGGGTCAACCAGGGCTTCAGCGACTGCACCGGCTGGACGTGCGCCGAGGCGCTCGGACAGCACCCCGGACACCTGATCTACGGTCCCCGCACCGACGCCGGAACCATCGCCGGCATGCAGGCCGCGATGCGGGCAGGGGACAAGATCGGCACCGAACTCGTCATCTACCGGCGCAGCGGCGAGCCCTTCTGGGTGGCGCTGACCGTGCAGCCGGTATACGACGCCGCCGGCCGGCTCGAACGCTACCTGTCGGTCGCCCATGACATCAGCCAGCGTCACCAGGCCGATGAACTGCTGCGCAGCCGCGAGCAGGAACTGCGCTCGCTGTTCGAGAACGTCATCGACGGCATCATCACGATGGATGCGAAGGGGCGCGTCCGCGCCTTCAATCCGGCGGCCGAGCGGCTGTTCGGTTATGAAGCCGCCGAGGTGATCGGGCACAACGTGTCCATGCTGATGCCCGAGCCGCATCGCAGTGCGCATGACGGCTATCTCGCGCGCTATGTCGCCGGCGGGCGGGCGGCGATCATCGGCATCGGCCGCGAGGTCGAGGGCCTGCATCGCGACGGCCGCAGGCTCGAGATCGATCTGGCGGTCAACGAGTGCGAGCTGAACGGCGAGCGCTGCTTCATCGGCATCGTGCGCGACATCGCCGAGCGACGGCGCATCACCGCCGAACTGGAGCGGGCCCGCGATGCCGCCGAGCAGGCCAACCGCGCCAAGTCGACCTTCCTCGCGACGATGAGCCACGAGATCCGCACGCCGATGAACGGCGTCATCGGCATGCTGGAGGTGCTCGGTCACGAAACGCTCACGCCCGCCCAGACCGACACCGTGGCCACGATCCGCCAGTCCGCGCACACGCTGCTGTCGATCATCGACGACGTGCTCGACTTCTCGAAGATCGAGGCCGGCCACCTTGCGCTCGAGCGCGCGCCGCTGCCGCTCGCGGCCATCATCGAGAGCATCGGCGACACACTCGCGCCGATCGCGGCCAGCAAGCAGGTCACGCTGGAAATCTACGTCGATCCGCGCCTGCCCGAGTGGATCCTCGGGGATGCCGTGCGCCTGCGGCAGGTGCTCTACAACCTCGCCGGCAACGCCGTGAAGTTCACCGGAGAGCAAACGGATCGCCCCGGCTGCGTGGCCTTGCGCGCCGAGTGCGGAACGGCCGGCGGTCTGCGCCTGCGCGTCATCGACACCGGCATCGGCATGTCCGCACAGACCATCGAGCGCCTGTTCCAGCCGTTCATGCAGGCCGAGGCCTCGACGACGCGCCGCTTCGGCGGCACCGGCCTCGGCCTGTCGATCGTGGCCCGACTCATCGATCTGATGGGAGGCAGGATCGGCGTCGACAGCACGCCCGGGCTTGGCTCGACGTTCACGATCGAGCTGCCGCTTGAGGCAGCCGGCGGGCAGCCGTCGATTGCACCGCGCTACGCCTTCGCCGGCCTGCCGGTCAGCCTGCTCTGCGGCGGCGACCGGCTCGGGGCCGATCTCGGCGAATATCTCGCCGCCGCCGGTGCGCGGGTACTGCCGGCGGCCGACGTCGATACGCTCGTGCAGGACAGTGCGGCGGCAGGCGATGCCCGGCTCGCGATCGTGGTCGTCGACGGTCGCTGCCACGGCGCCGACAGCATCGAACGCCTGCGCGGGCAGTTCGCGGCGCAGGCGGGCCGGCGTGACGTGCGCTACGTGCTGATCACGCACGGCAGGCGGCGCGAAAGCCGCATCGAAGGCGATGACCTGATCACGCTCGATGGCAACGTGCTGCACCGCCATGTATTCCTGCGCGCGGTGGCCATCGCGGCCGGCCTGGCCTCGCCGGTCACACCAGCGGTCGAAACCATGCTGCCGCTGCCGGCGGCTGCGCCGCCGGGCATCGAAGCTGCCTGCACCGCAGGCCGGCTGATCCTGGTCGCCGAGGACAATGCGATCAACCGCAAGGTCCTCGAACGCCAGCTGGCGCTGCTCGGCCATGCCGCGGAGTTTGTCGCCGACGGCCGCGCTGCGCTCTCCCGCTGGCGCAGCCACCGGCATGCGCTGCTGATCACCGACCTGCACATGCCGGAACTCGACGGCTACGAACTCGCCGCCACGATCCGGCACGAGGAAAGCGCCAGCGGCAGCCGGCGCCGGCCGATCATCGCGTTCACGGCCAATGCGCTGAAGGGGGAAGTCGAACACTGTCGCAGCGTCGGCATGGACGACTGCCTGATCAAGCCGCTGCAGATCGAGCGGCTGCGCACGGCGCTCGAACGCTGGCTGCCGGTCGCGAGCGTCCCCGCCGCCGCGGCCCCGGTTCCCGAAGCGCCGCCGCCCCGTTCCGGCGAACGGCCGCCCCCGTTCGATCCGCTCGCGCTGCAGGAACTGATCGGCGATGACGCGGAACTCATCACCGGGCTGCTCGATGAATTCCTCGACGGCGTCCGTGCGAATCTCGATGCGCTGCGGCAACTGCAGGCAGATCAAGACCTGACGGGCATCGCCGATATCGGACACAGACTGAAATCCTCGGCCCGTGCCGTCGGCGCAGCCGAACTCGGGATGCTCTATGAGCAGCTCGAACAGGCCGGGCGGGCCGATGACGGGCCGGCCATCGATGCCGTGCTTGCGGCACTTGCCCCGGCCATCGCGCGTCTGACGGCCCGGATCGAACCCCATGCCTGGAATCCCTGCACATGAACACGGATTGCCTGCCGGATGGCGATGACCGGAAACAGGATCGGAAGAATGACGCGGAAATCCTGCTGCTCGACGACGAGCCGCTGCTGCTGCGCGTCCTGGCGCTGGCGCTGAACGCCTGCGGCTACCGCAGCATCACGAGCTGTGCGAACGCCGCCGATGCGCTGCTGCGGCTCGACGATGCCGCACTGCCGCCGATCGAACTGATCTTCTGTGATCTCAACATGCCGGGCATGGACGGCGTGCAGTTCGTGCGCGCGCTCGGGGAGCGCGGGTGGCAGGGCAGCCTCGTGCTGATCAGCGGCGAGGAGCGGCGCACCGTCGACACGGTCGCGCGCCTGGCCAGCGCCCACCGGCTCGACCTGCTGGGGCAGATGCCGAAGCCCGTCGTGCGGGCGCAGCTCGTCGAACTGCTCGAACGCTGGCGCACGCGGCAGCCGGCGCCCGGACCCGGTGCCCAGGCCGGCGAGGTCGAGCCCGGGGAATTGCGCCGGGCGCTGGCGGCCGGGGAGTTCGTCAACGTCTACCAGCCGAAGATGGCCTTTGCCGGCGGCGGCATCGAAGGCGTCGAGGCACTGGTGCGCTGGCAGCATCCGGTCGCCGGCATCATCTACCCGGATCGCTTCATCGGCGTTGCCGAGCGTCACGGCCTGATCGACGCGCTGACGCAGGCGGTGTGCGCCCGGGCCCTGGCCGATGCGAGCGACTGGCAGCGTCAGGGCCTCGGGCTGTCGGTGGCGATCAACGTCTCGATGGACAGCCTGCGCGATCTGGACTTTCCCGAGCGCATCGCCGCCGAGGTGCGCCGTGCCGCCTTCAACCCGGCGCAGCTCGTGCTGGAACTCACCGAGAGCCGGCTGCCGCCGAACCCCGTCGTGCTGCTCGATACGCTGACCCGGCTGCGCCTGAAGCGCTACAGGCTGTCGATCGATGACTTCGGCACCGGCTACTCGACGCTCGCGCAGCTGCGCGACATCCCCTTCGACGAGCTGAAAATCGACCGCGGCTTCGTGCACCGCGCACACGCCGATCCGGCGCGCGGTGCGATCCTCGCAGCCAGCCTCGGCATGGCGCACCAGCTCGGGCTGCGCACGGTGGCCGAGGGCATCGAGGATGCCGCCGACTGGCAGCACGTGCAGCGCCTCGGCTGTGATCTGGGGCAGGGCTATCACATCGCCAGGCCGATGCCGCCGGCGGCGCTGCCGGCATGGGTCGCGGCCCGGAACCTGTCCGGTCAGGCCCGCTGACGCAGGCAAGGCAGCAAGGGCGACGGGCAGGGGCCGTCGGGTCGCGCGAGGCATAGGCGGACCGGGGGGCGGGAACTGCTCGTAAATAGATGTTTACGTGACCGGCTTCCGGCGTTCTTATGATCCGATGCATTGGCGTGCGCCGGTCCGTCCGGTCGCAGCGCCGCAGCGCCCGCCAGAGGCGCATCCCGATCCACCGGGGGGCAGAGGAGACGTGCCGGATGAACGCAGTCGCCGGGATTCAGGGGCGCGAGCGGTATCGCCCCGTCCACAAGCTCCGCTTCGTGACCGCCGCGGCGCTGTTCGACGGCCACGATGCCTCGATCAACCTGATGCGCCGCATCCTGCAGGCCCAGGGCACCGAGGTGATCCACCTCGGCCACAACCGTTCGGTCGAGAGCGTCGTCAGTGCTGCGCTCGATGAGGACGTGCAGGGCATCGCCGTCAGCTCCTACCAGGGCGGCCACGTCGAGTACTTCAGGTACATGATCGACCTGCTGCGCGCACGCGGCGGCGGGCACATCCGCGTCTACGGCGGCGGCGGCGGCGTCATCGTGCCGGCCGAGATCGCCGAGCTGCAGGATTACGGCGTGACGCGGCTGTTCTCGCCCGAGGACGGCCAGCGGCTCGGGCTCGCCGGCATGATCAACCTGATGGTCGAGGCCTGCGATGTCGATCTCGCCGCGCAGGCCCCGGCGACGCTCGATGGACTGCGCGCCGGCGACCGGCTCGCGCTTGCGCGCTGGCTCAGCGTGCTCGAAGCCGGGCGCATGGCGGCTTCGCTTCGCGACGAACTGCTGCAGGCCGCGCAGGCCCGCCGTGCGCCGGTGCTCGGCATCACCGGCACCGGCGGCGCCGGCAAGAGCTCGCTGACCGACGAACTGATCCGCCGC
>NZ_DAOLKE010000091.1:0-11541 GCF_035331805.1 Plasticicumulans sp.
CTGGCCGTGGTCGTGCGGCTGGCGCTGCAGCGCGCCGGCCTCGACGCTGCGCTCGCCGGCGGGCTTGCCGCCGGCGGCTGGCTGCTCGCGGCGTGGGTGCTGTACCGGCTGCGCGCCGGCTGACGCGCCCCGTCAGCGTGTCAGCGTCTGCACGCCCTGCTCGGTGCCGAGCAGCAGCACATCGGCCGGGCGGTGCGCGAACAGGCCGACGGTGACGACGCCGGCGATCTGGTTGACGGCCGTCTCGAACGCGAGCGGGTCGTCGATGCGCAGCCCGTGCACGTCGAGGATCAGGTTGCCGTTGTCGGTGACGACGCCCTCACGCCAGACCGGCTGCCCGCCGAGCGCCAGCAGCCGGCGTGCGACGTGGCTGCGCGCCATCGGGATCACCTCGACCGGCAGCGGGAAGCGTCCGAGCGTGTCGACGAGCTTCGAGCCATCGGCGATGCAGACGAACTTCTCGGCCAGCGCCGCGACGATCTTCTCGCGCGTCAGCGCCGCGCCGCCGCCCTTGATCAGCTGCAGCCGGCGGTTGGATTCGTCGGCACCGTCGACGTACAGCGGGATCGGCCCGGCGGCGTTGGCATCGAACACCGGGATGCCGTGCGCCTTCAGCCGCGCGGTCGAGGCCTCGGAACTCGACACCGCCCCCTCGATGCGGCCCTTGATGCGCGCCAGCGCGTCGATGAAGTGATTCACCGTCGAGCCGGTGCCGACACCGACGATGGTGTCGTCCTCGACGTAGTCGAGCGCAGCCTCGCCGACGAGGCGCTTCAGTTCGTCCTGGGTCATCGCGGGGCACCGTGCGGCCGGGGGAAAGCGCGGCAGTGTAGCGGATGGACACTGCCGATGCTGCCATGCAATATGTCCGGTTCAGCCGGACCCGGCCGCCGGTTTCAAGAGTTCCGCCGCATGCACGACTACATCCGCAAGATCCTGAGCGCGCGCGTCTACGACGTGGCGATCGAAAGCCCGCTCGATCCGATGCCGCGCCTGTCGAACCGCTTCGGCAACCACGTGCTGCTCAAGCGCGAGGACCTGCAGCCGGTGTTCTCGTTCAAGCTGCGCGGCGCCTACAACAAGATCGCGCACCTGAGCCCGGCCCAGCTCGAACGCGGCATCATCTGTGCATCGGCCGGCAACCACGCGCAGGGCGTGGCGCTGTCGGCGCAGAAGCTGGCGATCAAGGCGACGATCGTGATGCCGGGCACGACGCCGCCGATCAAGGTCAACGCCTGCAAGGCACGCGGCGCGCGCGTGGTGCTGCACGGCGACACCTTCGACGAGGCCGCGCAGCACGCCCGCCAGCTCGAAGCCGAGAAGGGCTACACCTTCGTGCACCCGTACGACGACCCGGACGTGATCGCCGGTCAGGGCACGATCGGCATGGAGATCCTGCGCCAGCACCCGGACCCGATCCACGCGATCTTCGTCGCGGTCGGCGGCGGCGGGCTGATTGCCGGCATCGCCACCTACGTGAAGTTCCTGCGCCCCGAGGTCCGCATCATCGGCGTCGAGCCCGAGGATGCCGCCTGCCTCGACGCGGCGATGAAGGCCGGCGAGCGCGTCGTGCTCGATCAGGTCGGCATCTTTGCCGACGGCGTGGCGGTGCGTCAGATCGGCGAGGAGACCTTCCGCCTCTGCCGCGAGCTGGTCGATGAAGTGATCACGGTCAGCACCGACGAGATCTGCGCGGCGATGAAGGACATCTTCGACGACACGCGCGCGATCGCCGAACCGGCCGGCGCGGTCGGCACCGCGGGCCTGAAGAAGTACGTCGCGCGCACCGGCATCCACGGCCAGAACCTGATCGCGATCAACTGCGGGGCCAACGTCAACTTCGACCGCCTGCGCCACGTCGCCGAGCGCGCCGAGATCGGCGAGCAGCGCGAGGCGCTGCTGGCGGTGACCATCCCCGAGCGCGCCGGCGCCTTCCGCCACTTCATCCAGTCGCTCGGCCGGCGCGCGATCACCGAGTTCAACTACCGTTACGCCGATGCGCGTGATGCGCAGATCTTTGTCGGCGTGCAGCTCACCGAGGGCCGCGAGGAAAAGCTCGCGCTGATCGAACAGCTGCGCACCGAGGGCTATCCGGTGCTCGACCTGAGCGACAACGAGATGGCCAAGCTGCACGTGCGCTACATGGTCGGCGGCCACGCGCCCGGCATCGCCGATGAGCGCCTGTACCGCTTCCAGTTCCCGGAGCGGCCCGGCGCGCTGCTGAAGTTCCTGAACTCGATGGTGCACGGCTGGAACATCTCGCTGTTCCACTACCGCAACCACGGCGCCGACTACGGCCGCGTGCTGGCCGGCATCCAGGTGCCGGACACCGATCTCGCGCAGTTCCGCCAGGCCCTGCTCGACCTCGGCTACGACCACTGGGAAGAAACCGGCAACCCGGCCTACCGGCTGTTCCTCGACGGCGGCCGCTGAGACCGGCGCACACCAGCCCTCCGGACCGTGATGGGTCCGGAGGACTTCTGCATTCGGGCCGGCTGACTCAGCCGTGCGGACCCGGAGAGGATTGCCAAACCATCTGGTTCATGTCGGTCACGGCAGAACGCCTGTCTTTTCAGGTTCTTGCCCATCGCGGGAGGGGCGGGGACCGCAGGCTCCGGCAAGCTTTCCTCACTCGTCGATGACCAGCCGGCAGCGGGCCGTGGCCAGATAGTCGGCCTCGGCAGCCAGATCCGCACGGGTCAGCGGGTGCTCGTCGAGCCAGCCGGCCGGGAAGCCGAGCCGCAGTTCGCGCTCGCCCGGCTGCAGATGCAGCGCCGGCAGCGGCTGGCGGCTGCGGGCGCGGTGCAGCACGCAGGCCAGACGCAGCAGCAGGCAGAGGCGCAGGCCGCGTTCGGCCTGACCGGCCGGCAGCGCCGTGAAGGTGTCGAGCGGCAGCTTGCGGCGGTGGCCGCGCACCAGCGCCGCGAGCAGGGCCTGCTCGGTCTTCGAGAAGCCCGGCAGGTCGGCGCTGGCGAGCACGTAGCCGCCGTGCTTGTGGTACTGGTTGTGCGCGATCGCCAGCCCGAGTTCGTGCAGGCGCGCGGACCAGTCCAGATAGCGTGCCGCTTCCTCATCGGCGATGCCCCAGCCGGGCGCGGCCTGCGCGAGCAGTTCGCGGGCGGTGGCAGCGACGCGGCCGCCCTGGGCCTCGTCGCAGCCGAAGCGGGCGGCGAGGGCGCGCACGCTGCGGTCACGCACGTCCTCGTGCTGCACACGCCCGAGCAGGTCGAAGATCAGGCCTTCGCGCAAGGCGCCATCCGATACCTTCATGCATTCGATCCCCAGCGTCTCGAAGATGCCGTGGAGCACGGCCAGCCCGCCGGCGAACACCGCGGCGCGTTCGCGTGCCAGCCCGAAGCGCTCGCCGAACACGGCCGGCGCGGCGTCGATCAGATCGGCGCGCAGGCGACGCAGCGCCTCGCGCGGGATGTCGCCGCTGCTCCAGCCGAGCGCGACCAGCACGTCGCGGATGGCCTTGATCGTGCCGGAGGCGCCGATGGCCTCGTCCCAGGCGGCGTCGCGAAAGCCCGCCTCGACCGGTTCCAGTTCCATGCGCACGCTGAGGTCGGCTTCGTGCAGCGCGCGCTCGCGGATGCGTTCGGCATCGAAGAAGCGGCGCGTCAGGCTCACGCAGCCCATGTACAGGCTTTCGAGCTGCTGCGGCTCGAACTGTTCGCCGACGATCAGCTCGGTGCTGCCGCCGCCGATGTCGACCACCAGCCGCCGGCCGCTGCCGGCAGTCGAGTGCGCGACGCCGAGGTAGATCAGCCGCGCTTCCTCGCGACCGCTGATGATCTCGACGCGGTGGCCGAGCACCTGCGTGGCGCGCTCCAGAAAGGCCGCGCCGTTGCGCGCCTGACGCAGCGTGTTGGTGCCGACGATGCGCACGCGCTCGGGCGGCAGCTGCGCGATGCGCTGGCCGAAGCGGGCGAGACAGTCGAGCGCGCGCTGCTGCGTGGCCTCGTCGAGGCGGTGCGCGGCGTCGAGGCCGGCGGCGAGCTGGACCATCTCGCGCAGGCGATCGACGACCTGCAGCGTGCCGTCGCCGGCGCGGGCGACGATCATGTGGAAGCTGTTGGAGCCGAGGTCGATCGCGGCGAAGGTGTCGACGGGCATGCGGACGATCCGGCGGCGGACGGGGAGGCGGACAGTGTAAGGCGGGCTTCAGTCGCGCAGCGCGCGCATCTGGCCGGCGGTCAGGGCCCAGTGCAGCCGGCCGGTGCCGGCAGCCGGCGCACCGGGAAACACGATCAGCGCCGCGCCGCCCTTGCGCAACCGCAGCAGCGGTTCGGCGCTGCCGCTGAGCAGCAGCCCGGCGAGGCAGCCGAGGTGCGGTTCGTGGCCGACCAGCGCCACGTGCGCGTCCGGATCGAGTCCGGCGAGCACCGGCAGCACGTCCTCGGGCGCGTCGTGCGGGGTGCAGCCGGCAATGGTCTGCGGTGCGGCCAGCCCCCAGGCCGCGCACAGGATCGCGGCGCTCTCGCGCGTCCGCCGGTACGGGCTGCAGAGCACGTGGTCCAGCCGTTCGAACTGCATGCGCAGGCGGTTGGCGCCCTTGCGCAGGCGCCGGGCGCCGTCGTCGGTCAGCGCACGCTCGGCATCGCCGCCCCCGGACGGGGCGGTGTCCTCGGCGATGCCGTGGCGGATCAGCAGCAGTTGCATGGCGGATTCCTCCCTAATGAAGGCGGTTCGCGGCGGGGAAGTCGGGCCGATGGTACGGGCATGACTTTTCTCCCCTCTTGCCAGTCCCTTGCCCGCGAGGGGCGAGGGGCTGAAAGACGCTGAAAGACGCTGAAATAAAAAAACGTTCCGGCGTGACCGGCCTCAGGCGGCGCGGCCGCCGCTGGTGCGCGGGCAGGCCAGTTCGGCCGGGAAATCGCACGCGAAGCGGCTGCCGGCGCCGACGGTGCTGGCGATGCGCAGCTGGCCGCCGTGGCGGCTCATCACGTGCTTGACGATTGCAAGCCCGAGGCCGGTGCCGCCGCGCTCGCGGTTGCGGCCGCGATCGACCCGATAGAAGCGTTCGGTCAGTCGCGGCAGGTGGTGCGGTGCGATGCCGTCGCCATTGTCGATGACTTCGAGATGCACGCCGCGTGCGTCGGCATGCCAGCGGATGTCGACGTGGCGGCCGGCCGGAGTATGGCGGATGGCGTTGAACACGAGGTTCGAGAAGGCGCTGCGCAGCTCCTGTTCGTGGCCGCAGAGCCACAGCGCCGGATCGGCCTCGACGCGCACCGTGTGCTGCTGCTCGCCGGACAGCGCGATGGCGTCCTCGGCGATCGCCGCGAGCATGCCGGGCACGGCGACCGGGCGCGGCGGCAGGCGCTCCTGCTGGCCTTCGAGCTTCGCGAGCATCAGCAGGTCCTCGATGATGTGCAGCATGCGCGCGCTCTGGTGCTGCATGCTGCGCAGCGGCTGCTGCCATTTGACGGCGCAGGCGTCCCCGCTGTCGAGCAGGGTTTCGAGGTAGCCGCCGATCACGGTCAGCGGCGTGCGCAGCTCGTGCGAGACGTTGGCGACGAAGTCGCGGCGCACCTGTTCGAGCCGGTGCACGCGCGAGACATCGCTCGCGATCAGCAGCCGGTTGGCCTCGCCGTAGGGGATCGCGCGCACCGACAGCGGCTGGCCGCCGACCGGCGACGGGAAGTCACAGACCGCCTGCGCGTCGCGCCGGCCGAGGAAGGCGACGAAGCTCGGGTGGCGCACCAGATAGGTGATGCGCGTGCCGAGGTCCTGCGGCGAGCGCAGGCCGAGCAGGTCCTCGGCGGCCGGGTTGCTCCAGAGCACGGTGTCGGCGTCGTCGAGCACCACGGTGGCATCGGGCATGGCGCGGGCAGCCTCCTGGAACTGGCGCAAGGTGTCGATGTAGCGGCGCGTGTCGTCACGCCGGCGCTGCCGGCGGCGCTGCAGGTGGTAGTAGATCTCGCCCCAGATGCCGTCGGGCTGCGGCCGGCGCCGGCGGCAGCCGTCGCGCAGCCAGCGCTCCAGCCGGCTCAGCCGCCACAGATGCCAGCCGCAGAGCAGCGTCGCGCCGAGCGCGAGCCCCGGGGCGGGATGACCGGCCTGCCAGCCGAGACCGGCAGCGGCGGCGAGGATCAGCAGCGTGCGCCAGAGGGCGCCGGGCCACGGGCTCTGCAATTCGGGCCCCCGCCTCAGGTTCTCGTCGAGAAACGGTAGCCGGTGCCGCGCACGGTCTGGATCAGCACATCGTGGCCGCTCGGCTCCAGCACCTTGCGCAGCCGGCGGATGTGCACGTCGACGGTGCGCTCCTCGACGTAGACGTTGCTGCCCCAGACGCGGTCGAGCAGTTGCGAGCGCGAATACACGCGCTCCGGGTGCGACATGAAGAACTCCAGCAGCCGGTACTCGGTCGGGCCGATGTCGACGGTCTGCTCGCGGGCGGTGACGCGGTGGCTCAGCGGTTCCAGGCGCAGGCCGTCGGCCTCGAAGGCCTCGTCGCTGCCCTGACCGCTGCCGCGGCGCAGCACCGCCTTGATGCGCGCGGCCAGCTCGCGCGGCGAGAACGGCTTGGTCACGTAGTCGTCGGCGCCGCTTTCGAGGCCGTGGATCTTGTCCTCCTCCTCGGCGCGCGCCGTCAGCATGATGACCGGCACGTCGCGGGTCAGTTCGTCCTTCTTCAGCCGCCGCGCCAGTTCCAGGCCGCTGGCACCGGGCAGCATCCAGTCGAGCAGGATCAGGTCCGGCACGCGCTCGGCGATCAGGGCGAGTGCGGCGCGCGCATCGGCGGCCTCGACGGTCGTGTAGCCGGCGGCACCGAGCGCGAAGGTGATCATCTCGCGGATCGGCTGTTCGTCCTCGACGATCAGGATGCGTTTCTCGCTCATGACGGCACGGGTTCTCGGGCTGGCGGGGAGGGCGCCGGCATTAAAGGCGAGCAATGTGACAGGTACGTGAATCCATGGCGAGCCGGTGGCCATTGCGTGACGCCGTGGTGACAGTCGGCAAATCCGGGGACTTGTCCATGACAATCAGGCAAGACAGCCACTTCGGCCATTCCCACACACCGGAAGTTGTGATTTCATGCCGCGCGCTTGCGGACCGGGCCTGGCCGGCTGCGCACCGCCTCCGCCCGCGCGGATGGTCTTGCTGCCTTACATCTACGGGAGGTCGGTCATGTCAGCCGAGAGCTTCACAGGCTTCACGCCGTATCAGGCCAAGCCGGACGAGGAATACATGAACGATGCGCAGAAGGCGCATTTCCGCAGCATCCTGCTGTCGTGGAAGCAGGAACTGATGGAAGGCAGCCAGCGCACCGTCACCCACATGCAGGACGAGCCGCTGAACCTGCCGGACCCGAACGACCGGGCCAGCCAGGAAGAGGAATTCTCGCTCGAACTGCGCGCGCGCGACCGCGAGCGCAAGCTGCTGCGCAAGATCGAGAAATCCCTGCAGCGCATGGCCGAGGACGAATACGGCTACTGCGAGGGCTGCGGCATCGAGATCGGCCTGCGCCGTCTCGAAGCCCGTCCGACCGCCGAACTCTGCATCGAGTGCAAGCAGGTCGAGGAAATCAAGGAAAAGTCCCGCGCCGCCTGAAGGCGCGCGGCCCGCGCGCCCGCGGTTCCGGTCCTCCCTCCGCAGCGCTGCCGTGCGTCAGTGCTGGCCCGGACGCACCAGTCCGGCCAGGCCGTGCGCGATCATCACCTCCTCTGCGGCTGCGCGGATCTGCTGCGCGGATTCGAGCCCGAGCACGTCGGCGACCAGCGCCTGCGCGACCGACAGCGGCACCGAGCGGATCATCCACTTCACCTTCAGCAGGTTGCCGAGGCTCATCGACAGGCTGTCGATGCCCATGCCGATCAGCAGCAGCGCCGCCGCCGGGTCGCCGGCCATCTCGCCGCAGACACTGACCGGCTTGCCGGCGCGCCGCGCCCGCTCCACCAGCCACTGCATCACGCCGATCACCGCCGGGTTCAGGCTGTCGTAGAGCTTGGCGACGCGGTCGTTGTTGCGATCGACCGCGAGCAGGTACTGCGTCAGGTCGTTCGAGCCGATCGACACGAAATCGACGCGCTTCGCCAGCAGCTCGACCTGATACGCCGCCGCCGGCACCTCGATCATCACGCCGACCTTCGGGAAGTGCGCCGGCACGCCGTCCTCGACCAGCTCGGCGTGCGCCTGACGCAGCAGTTCGAGCGCCTCGTCGAGTTCCGACACCATCGTGATCATCGGGAACAGCACCGACAGCCCGTCGGTGCTGCCGGTGGCGGCGCCGGCGCGCAGCATCGCGCGCAGCTGCGTCTTGAAGATGTCCGGGTGATCGAGCGAGATGCGGATGCCGCGCCAGCCGAGGAAGGGATTGTCCTCGCGGATCGGGAAGTACGGCAGCGGCTTGTCGCCACCGACATCGAGCGTGCGCAGCGTCACCGGGCGCGGCGCCATGCTGGTCAGCACGCGCGCGTAGGTCGCGGTCTGCTCGTCCTCGCCCGGAAAGCGGTCGCGCAGGAAGAAGTGGATCTCCGAGCGGTACAGGCCGATGCCCTCGGCGCCGCTGTCGCGCGCGGCGTTGATGTCGGCGAACAGCCCGGAGTTGGCGAGCAGGTGGATGCGCTGGCCGTCGGGCGTGATCGCCGGCTCCTCGCGCAGTTCGAGCAGGCCGCGCGACAGTTCGGCTTCCTCGCGCGCCAGACGCTCGTATTCCTCGCGCAGCTGTGTGCCGGGCTGGATGCAGATGCGTGCGCTGTAGCCGTCGACCACCACGTCGCGGCCGTTGAGCTTGGTCAGCGGCGCGCCGGTGACGCCGAACACCGCCGGAATGCCGAGCCCGCGCGCCAGCAGTGCGACGTGCGAGGCGCCGGTGCCGCGCACCGACACCAGCCCGACCAGACGCTCGGGCGGCACGTCGAGCAGCTGCGAGACGTTGAGTTCCTCGCCGACCAGCACGCAGCGTTCCGGGTACTCGACCGGCGGTGCGTCCTTATTCTGGTGCAGCCGGCGCAGCAGCCGGCCGCCGAGATCACGGATGTCGGCGGCACGCTCGCGCAGGTAGGCGTCGTCCATCTCCTCGAACACGTTCGCGTATTCGGCGACGGTCGCGCGCAGCGCCCCGGGCGCCCAGTTGCCGGCGTGGATGCGCTCCAGCGTGCCGTTCACGAGGCTGTCGGAGCCGAGCAGCATCGCGTAGGCATCGAACAGCGCCTGATCGCCGGGCGACAGGATGCGGCCCATGCGCGCGGCGAGGCTCTTCAGTTCCTCCAGCTCGGCATCGACGGCGAGGCGAAAGCGGCTGCACTCGGCCTCGATCAAGTCGAGGTCAAGGCCGAGCTTCTTGTCCGGCACCGAATCGAGCCGCGCCTCCGGGAACAGCACCAGCGCCCGGCCGATGCCGAGGCCGCGGGCGCAGGCCACGCCGTCGACGAACAGCGTGTCGAGATCATCGACATCCATCTGGTCGAGCGACTGGCGCAGCTCGGCCTGCGTGATCGAGCCGGCGAGCTGCGCGGCGAGCGTGACGAGGAAGGCGACCTCCTCGTCGATGTAGCGGCGCTGCTCGCGCTGCTGCACGACCAGCACGCCCATGACCTTGCGCCGGCGCACGATCGGCACGCCGAGGAAGCCGTGGAACGGCGCCTCGCCGGTGCTGGCGATGAAGATGAAGGCCGGGTGATCGGGGGCGTTCTCGAGGTTGACCGGCTCGGCGCGGCTCGCGCACAGGCCGACCACGCCCTTGCCGAACGGGATGCGCACGCGCCCGACCGCGCCGGGGCGCAGGCCGTCGGTGGCCATCAGCACGTATTCGCGCCGCGCCTCGTCGCTGAGGTACACCGAGCAGACGTCGGCGTTCATGCTGGCCTTGACGCGCTCGACGATCAGCGCCAGCGCCTCGTCCAGATCATGCGCGGAGCTGACCTCCTGCACGATGCGCTGCAGGGAATCGAGCATGGGTACCGGTTCCTCGGCGGAGGCAGACGAAAGGGATGATGAGGGTCCGGTGGCGACCGGACCGCTTCAGTGCGGCCGGACGTTGGGCTCGCTGCGCACCGGCAGCACCGCCGCCGGTGCGCGGCGCAGCGCCTGCAGCGTCAGGTTGAAGCGGGCGAGCACCGCCGGCGACGGTTCGCGCGGCAGTTGCGGCTGCTCGGCGAAGCGCAGCAGTTCGTGCAGCGCGCGCAGATAGACCTGACGCTTGAACGCGACCACGGCTTCGAGCGGATACCACCAGTCTACCCAGACCCAGTGGTCGAACTCGGGGCGTTCGGAGCCGTCGAGGCAGAAATCCTTCTCGCAGCCGCGCAGGCGCAGCAGGAACCAGACCTGCTTCTGGCCGATGCAGGTCGGCTTCGAATGCCGGCGGATCAGCCGCTTCGGCAGCCGGTAGCGCAGCCAGCCCTCGGTGCGACCGAGAATCTCGACATGCTCCGGGCGCAGGCCGGTTTCCTCGCCGAGTTCGCGGAGCATGGCTTCTTCCGGCGTTTCGTGACGGCGGATGCCGCCCTGCGGAAACTGCCAGGATTTCTGCCCGATCCGGCGCCCCCAGAACAGGCGGCCCTCGGTATTGCAGAGGATGATGCCGACGTTGGCTCTGAAGCCTTCCGAGTCAATCACTTGGAGACCGTTTACAAGTGGGTCGCAGATGTGTGCGTTAACGGCAAGGGTAAACCGTGGGTTGGCCGGAAACAATGGCGTACACAGCCATGCCGGCAGCGTCTGTCAAGACGGCCGCGTGCGCCGCCCGATGGCTGCCGGATCCGGCAGGAAGCCGCGAATTTCCGGGCGGTTCGCCGCTTCGCCGCTCCGGAGGGCGTGATTGCCGCTGCGCGCGGCCTTCCGCTACGCTCGCGCACCTTCATCCCCGTCACCCCTGCCCCGGAACCGTCGCCGTGAGCCTCGCGCTGTTCGACCTCGATCACACCCTGCTCGCCGGCGACAGCGGTTCGCTGTGGGGGCGGCACCTGTGCGCGGTCGGCGCCCTCGATGCCGCGCACTTCGAGGCCGAGAACCGCCGCTTCGGCGCCGAGTACATCGCCGGCACGCTCGATCCGCTGGCCTACTTCACGTTCGCGATGGCGCCGCTGGCCGCGCACCCGATCGCGCGGCTGCTCGAATGGCGCGAACAGTTCGTCGAGCAGCACATCCGGCCGGTCGTGCTCGCGCGCGCCGTCGAACTGCTCGATGCGCACCGTGCGCGCGGCGACACGCTGGTCATCGTCACCGCCACCGACCGCTTCGTCACCGAGCCGATCGCGGCGCTGCTCGATGTGCCGCACCTGCTCGCGACCGAACCCGAGCAGCTCGACGGCGGCTACACCGGCCGCGTCGCCGGCGAACCGTGCTTTCGCGAAGGCAAGATCGCGGCGCTGGAGCGCTGGCTCGGCGGGCACGGGGCCCGGCTCGACGAGGCCTGGTTCTACAGCGACTCGCAGAACGACCTGCCGCTGCTCGGGCGCGTCGGCCATCCGGTCGCGGTCGATCCGGACCCGGTGCTGGCGGCCGAGGCGGCGGCGCGCGGCTGGCCGGTGCTGAGCCTGCGCGACTGATCCGCCCCGCGCCTTGAACCGCTCGCCACTGCGCATCTGCGCC
>NZ_DAOLKE010000092.1:0-11484 GCF_035331805.1 Plasticicumulans sp.
GCCGGGCGGGTCGAGCGCAGCGTCGATTTCGGAACGGGCAGCACGCTGGTTGATTTCAGGACTTTCCAGCGTCAGGGAGAAGCCTGGGCCGTGGCCGGCATGCAGCAGGCGGGCGGGCAGTTCGTGCTGCGCCTGCGCAGTCTGGTGAATGATCAGCAGAACCAGGTGGTGCTGCCGGCCGGCTATGCGCTTGCGGCCATCGATCTGATCGAAGCCAGCACCGGGCATGAAGGGCCTTATCTGGTGGCTTCGCAGCCGCGGCTGGTCAACCGTGAATCCGAAGCGGGTATCCGGCAGTTTTATCTGACCAGCACCTTCGCGCTGGCCAAGACCCACACGCTGCCGGCCTTGCGCTCGCTGCTTGCGCATGGCGTGTTCACCCAGCCTGACCCGGTGTTCGGTTTCGTGAACTTCATTGATGCCGAAGGCTATGCCGCGCAGTGGGTGGCAAAGGTGCAGTATGGCGGCGGTGCATACCGCTTCCGGTATCTGCCGGCTCAGGAAATCAGGATCGCCTACGAATGTCAGGGCACGGCTTCGATCTGTGTGGCTTCCCTGCGTCCTGATGGCCGGCTGATCGGTTTCGATGCAGCCAACCAGCGCTCATGGGTGTTGAACAGCAAGGAACAGGGCACGTATCAGCTGACCGGCAACTGAGCGCCTCGAAGTAACAGGCAAAGGCAGGGGAGATCGGCAGGCAGGCGGGCTTGCGGGATGCGCAGGACGCCTGCCTGCAGGACGCCGGTGATGCGGTGCCGGGGTTTGCGGCCGGCGGCGGGGACTGCGCACGGATGGTGGATGCAAGGCTGCAGCCGGCCGCACCGGCGGAGCGTCCGGGAAACCGGGCGGTTCCGGCCTGCGGGGCCCGGCATCGATGCACGGGAACGGACGGATATGGACGAAGCGAATCGGTACAGTTTCGGGATCACCCGCTTGCGGCCGGGAGCTTCCCGGCAGGGGCGTTCCGTACACATCGCCTGTGGACTGGTGGCGATGCTGATGGCCGTGGACATGGCCACGCTCGTGACGGCGCAAGTGCCGGGCGCATCAAAGGTTTCCGGCACCGATGCGGGCGGCCCCGTCGTGACGCAGCCGGTGCCCGAGCCGCTGGGTCGATACGCGCTGTTCGGCGTGGCCGAAAGCCCCCGGGACACGCCGCCACCCGCTGCAGCGCTCAAGCCGTCCGCCCGGCCTCAGCTGCGTCTGACCGGAACGCTGGCCGGTGCCGGGCACGGACTGGCCTTGATCTCGGTCGGCGGACAGGCCGAACAGGCCTATCCGGTCGGCGGGACCCTGGCCAGCGGATGGCGATTGACCGCCGTGTTCGCGGACCGGGTGCAGATCGCCGGCTTCGGCGAAAGCATCGAGGTGCCCATGCCGGCAGGCGAATCCGCCCTGGCGCGGACGAGCGCACCGCGCGATCCGGCCCCGGCAGTTTCCGGGGTGCCGGCGTTCCCGGCAGCGGCGGACGATCACGAGTTTTCAGAGGACGACCCGCAGGCCGGGTCCGCCCGCGCATCCGGCCGGCAGGAACGCACGCCGGTGGATGCGCGACCGATCGCGAGGCGCCTGCGGGGTGCCCCCCAGCCGGATGCGGCCCTGCGCCAGCTCGCCGGTTTCGATCCGGTCTCCCTTGCAGATCATCACGGCTATGGCCTGCGCCTGCGGCTGGGACCCGAGTCGTATCTGCTGACCCGTGCCGGCCTGCGCGAAGGCGATGTCATCGTGGCCATCGGCGGGGTGCTGCTGCAGGACGGGGCGCAGGCGCGTCAGCTGGCGATGGCGGCACTCGAGGCGACGGAGCTCGAACTGCGGCTCCTGCGCGAGAATGAGGAACTGACGATGGACTTCGACCTCGGGCGCAACTGAATGCCTGTCGGGCGAGGAAACGGACGGGTCATGTTTCGTGGATTTCTGCATGGCGCCTTCGCAGGCGTCGTCCTGTGCGCGGCAGCGACTGCGCAGGCCGGCCCCGTGACGCTGAATCTCAAGGATGCCGACATCGGCACGCTGGTCCAGGCGGTTTCCGAAATCACCGGCAGGAACTTCATCGTCGATCCGCGCATCAAGGCGCGCGTCACCGTGATTTCCTCGCGGCCGATGGACGAGCGGGATGTCTACGCGGTGTTCCTGTCGGTGCTGGCAGTGCACGGCTTTGCGGCGATTCCCGGCGACAAGGTCGTCAAGATCGTGCCCGAGGCCGATGCCAAGCAGGAAACGGTGCCTACCGTCGAGGACGGACGCCGCGGCGTCGAGGCCGACCAGATCGTCACGCGCGTGATCCAGGTACGCAACACGGCCGCCGCGCAGCTCGTGCCGCTGATCCGGCCGCTGATTCCGGCCCAGGGGCATCTGGCGGCCTTGCCCGGCCCCAACATGCTGGTGATCTCCGACAAGGCTGCCAACGTCGAGCGTGTCGGCGAACTGATCGCCCGCTTCGATCAGGCCGCCCGCGAGGACACCGAGGTCGTCACGCTGCAGAACGCCACGGCTGCCGACCTGCTGCCGGTGATCGCGCAGCTGGAGGCGAAGACGGGCGAGGGTGGCATGACGCCGGTGCGGGTCCTGGCCGACGAGCGCACGAACAGCCTCATCCTCAAGGGCGAGCAGCTCGCCCGCGCACGCCTGCGGCAACTGATCGAACGGCTGGATGCCCCGGTTGCCGGCCGGGGCAAGACGCAGGTCGTGTTCCTGCGCTATGCCCAGGCCAAGACGCTGGCGACGGCGCTGCAGGGCCTGGCCAAACAGCTGGCCGGTGCGGCCCGCAGCGCCGAGCCGGCGGGCGGCGGCGGCGGGGCGGTCAGTATCGAGGCCGAGGAGAACTCCAATGCGCTGCTGCTGACGGCACCGCCGACGGCGCTGCGCTCGCTGCTTGAAGTCATTGCGCAACTCGACGTGCGCCGCGCCCAGGTGCTGGTCGAGGCCATCGTCGCCGAGATCTCGCTCGAACGCTCCGCCAAGCTCGGCGTGCAATGGCTGATCGGCGACCGTCAGGGCGAGACCGTCGTCGGCATCGTCAATTTCGACAATCTGCTGAACACGCTGGCCGGGGCGGTCGCGGCGCGCGAGATTCCGCAGTCGCTGGCGTCGGGGGCACACGTGGCGGTGTCGGCCGGCGCGGGTTCGCTGCGCTTCGCAGCCCTGATCAGTGCGCTGAGCAGCGACGGCAACACCAACGTGCTGTCCACCCCCAGCCTGGTGACGCTCGACAACCAGGAGGCCGAGATCATCGTCGGTCAGAACGTGCCGTTCGTGACCGGGACCTTCACGACCAGCGTCGGTGGCTCGCTGGGCGCGGGCACCGGACTCGGCTCCGGCAGCAACGGTGCTGCGCTCGGGCTGGTCGGCAACCCGTTCCAGACGATCCAGCGCCAGGACGTCGGCCTGCAGCTGAAGGTCAAGCCGCAGATCAACGAGAACAGCGCCATCCGGCTCGACATCAGTCAGGAGGTGTCGAGTCTGGCCTCGGTTTCGCCTTCGCAGGGGCCGACCACCAACAAGCGTTCGATCAAGACCAGCGTCATGATCGAGGATGGCCAGCTGCTGGTGCTCGGCGGCCTGATCGACGACAGCGTCAATGATGCCGAGGACAAGGTGCCGGTGCTGGGCGACGTGCCGGTGCTCGGGGGGCTGTTCCGCTACCGCAACCAGAAGAAGGTCAAGCGCAACCTGATGATCTTCCTGCGGCCGGTGATCCTGCGCGACGGGGTGGCCGCAACCGCCGGCCGATACGCCGCGATCCGCGGCGTCCAGCAGCAGGCGGCCGCCGTCAGCGACACTCCATCGGCGGTGCTGCCCCCGTTCGACGAGCCCTATCCCGGGGCTTCGCTGGCGCTTGGCATCGGGCGCCGGCTGAGTTTCTTCGGCGACACGACGGTGTTCGGCTGGGACGATCCGGCCGTGCGTGCCTTCGATGCCAGCCTCGAACGCTGAATGTGCGATGAACGCTCCGGATCTGCCCTATCCGTTTGCCAAGCGCCACGGCGTCCTCGTGCTGGAGCGTGACGCGCGGGCGGTCACCGTCGGACTGCGGGCAAAACCCGCGGCAGCCGTGCTGATGGAAGCGCGCCGCGTGCTCGGCCTGCCCCTGCGGCTGCAGGTGCTGACGACGACGGAGTTCGATGCACGGCTCGCCGCTCGCTACTCGCAGGCCGCGGACGGGGCGGCCCGCATGATCGAGGACATCTGCGAGACCGACCTGGCTCGCGTCGCCCAGGCGCTGCCCGAGCCCGAGGACCTGCTCGAATCGGCGGACGATGCGCCGATCATCCGGCTGATCAACGCCTTGCTGACCGAGGCGATCCGCGAGCACGCGTCCGACATCCACATCGAGTGCTTCGAGACGCGGCTGAACGTGCGCCTGCGCGTCGATGGCGTGCTGCGCGATGTCCTGGCGCCTCCGCGCGCTCTGGGGCCGCTGCTGGTGTCGCGGATCAAGGTCATGGCGAATCTCGACATCGCCGAGAAGCGTCTGCCGCAGGACGGCCGCATCTCGCTGCGCGTTGCCGGCCACGCCGTCGACGTGCGCGTCTCGACGATTCCCTCGGGGCACGGGGAGCGCGTCGTGCTGCGTCTGCTCGACAAGCGCGAGGGGCGCATCGAGCTGTCGGCGCTCGGTCTCGGGGCGCAGGCCTCGGCGCTGCTCGACCGGCTGATCCACCGTCCGCACGGCATCCTGCTCGTGACCGGCCCGACCGGCTCCGGCAAGACGACCACACTCTACAGCGCCCTGACGCGCATCAACGAGACCAGCCGCAACATCATGACGGTCGAGGATCCGATCGAGTACTACCTCGACGGCGTCAGCCAGACCCAGGTCAACACGCGCATCGACATGAGTTTTGCCCGCGGGCTGCGTGCGCTGCTGCGCCAGGATCCGGACGTCATCATGGTGGGCGAGATCCGCGATCCGGAAACCGCCGACATCGCCATACAGGCGTCGATGACCGGGCATCTCGTGCTCTCGACGCTGCACACGAATTCCGCCGTCGGCGCCATCGCGCGGCTGCGCGACATGGGCGTCGAACCCTTCCTGCTCGCCTCGTCGCTGATCGGGGTGCTGGCGCAGCGGCTGGTGCGCCGGCTCTGCCCGCACTGCCGGCAGCCGGTTGCGGCCGGGGCCGCCGAGCGGCGCGAGCTCGAAGTCCCCGGCACCGCAGCGCTGCAGCTGCAGGTTGCCTGCGGCTGCCCGCAGTGCCGCTCCAGCGGCTATCGCGGACGCGTCGGGCTGTTCGAGCTCGTCGTCATCGATGAGGCGCTGCGCGCCGCCATCCATGCAGGTGCGAGCGAGGCGGAGCTTGAAGCCCTGGCGCGCACCCAGGGGCCGTCGCTGCGTGCCGACGGGGTGGCGCGCGTGCTGGCCGGCGACACCTCGCTGGCGGAACTGCTGCGCGTCACGCGCGAGCTGTCGGCATGAACGCCTACGGCTACCGGGCGCTCGATGCCGGCGGGCGCACGCGAAAGGGCGCGATCGAGGCCGACACGCCGCGTGCCGCCCGCAGCCTGCTGCGCGAGCGCGGGCTGATCGCGCTCGAACTGCAGCCGCTCGCGAGCAGCGGCGAGGAGCGGGGCGGACGTCCGGCCCGGGGGCTGGCCCCGACCGAACTCGCCCTGATGACCCGGCAGCTGGCCACGCTGATCGACTCCGGGCTGCCGGTCGAGCAGGCCCTCGCCGCGGTCGCTGCCGGACTCGGCCAGGGCCGGGTCGCCGGGCTCGTGCTCGCGGTGCGGGCCGGCATCACCGAGGGGCGTTCGCTCGCCGATGCGCTGGGCGACTTCCCGCGGGCGTTTCCCGATCTCTACGTCGCCACGGTCGCCGCCGGCGAGCGATCCGGCCTGCTCGCACCGGTATTCGAACGTCTGGCCGAGTACACCGAAGCGCGCCAGCAGCTGCGCCAGAAAATCGCACTCGCGCTGTTTTATCCGCTGCTGCTCGGCTGCGTCGCCACCGGGGTCGTGCTGGTGCTGCTGACCTGGGTGGTGCCGCAGGTCACCGGTGTGTTCGCCTCGCTGCACCAGGAGCTGCCGCCGCTGACGCGCGGGCTGATCGCGGTTGCGGACTTCCTGCGCGCCCGGGGCTGGATGCTGGGCGCCGTCCTGCTGGCCGGGCTGATCGGCCTGCTGCGCCTGCGCCGGATCGGTGCGGTGCGCGAGTGGCTCGATGCGCAGTATCTGCGCCTGCCGCTGTTCGGCCGCCTGCAGCGCGCACTCGATGCCGCCCGCTGCATGCGCACCTTCAGCATCCTGATCACCAGCGGCGTGTCGATGCTCGAAGCCCTGCGCATCGCAGCGCAGGTCGTCAGCAGCGTGCCGATCCGCCATTCCCTGCTGCTGGCGGCCGTGCGCGTGCGCGAGGGCGCGAGCCTCAGCAGCGCGCTGCGCGACAGCGGCCAGTTCCCGGCGATGACCGTGCAGCTGCTGGCCAGCGGCGAGGCCAGCGGCCGGCTCGGCGTCATGGCCGAGCGGGCCGCGTGCCAGCAGGAGCGCGAGGCGGAGATGCGCCTCGCCGCCTTGCTCGCCCTGTTCGAGCCGGTGCTGATCCTGACGCTCGGCGGCATCGTGCTGCTGATCGTGCTCGCGATCCTGCTGCCGATCTTCGACCTCAACCAGCTGGTTCACTAGACAGGACCACCATGTCCCCTGCATCACGCATGCGTGCCCGCGGCCTTCAGCGCGGCTTCACCCTCATCGAGATCATGGTCGTCGTCGTCATCCTCGGGGTGCTGGCGGCGATCGTCGTGCCGAAAATCATGGACCGGCCCGATCAGGCGCGCGTGGTCCGGGCGCGCCAGGATCTGCGCACGCTCGCGAGCGCGCTGGCGCTGTACCGGCTCGACAATTACGCGTATCCGAGCACCACCCAGGGGCTGGAGGCGCTGACCGCCCGCCCGGTCGATCCGCCGCTGCCGCCCCACTGGAAGGCCGGCGGCTACCTCGAGAATCTGCCCCGGGACCCGTGGGGACACCCCTACCTGTACCTGTCCCCGGGCCGGCACGGCGAGTTCGACCTCTGGTCGCACGGGGCCGACGGCCAGCCGGGCGGGGAAGGCTTCAATGCCGATCTCGGCAGCTGGGATGTCAACTGAGGCGCGGCGGCCGGCGGCCGGCTACACGCTGCTCGAAGTCATGATCGTCGTGACGATCATCGGCCTCCTGTCGGCGCTGGCCGTGCTGCGCCTGCCCGGCAGCGATGCGCCGGCGCGGGCCCTGGCCGCTGCCGGACGGCTCGCGCTCGGGTTCGCGGAGCTGCGCGACGAGGCGAGACTCACCGGCATGGCGCGGGGCATGGGCTGTCAGGCGCAGCTCTGCCAGGGCTTCCGTCCGGATGACAGCGGCCGGCACTGGCAGCCGCTGTCCGGCCCGGGCGGCGAGCCCCTGCGGATCGTGCTGGAGGAAGGGCTGACGGTGGCCTTCGATCCGCGCCTGAGCCCCGAAGCGCCGGCGCCGGCTGCCGATGCCGGCCCGCAGCTCCTGTACCTGCCAAGCGGCGAGGCGACCCCGTTCGTGCTGAACCTGCAGGCCGGCGGACGGGTGCAGGCGCGCCTGTCCGGCGATGCACTCGGGCGCCTGCAGACCGAGGCCGTGGCGCCGTGAGCCCCCGGTGCCCCTCGTCCGGCGGTGCCTCGTCCGGCTTCACGCTGCTCGAAGTCGTGATCGCGGTGCTCGTGATCGCGATCGCTTTCGGCGGCCTGCTGCAGGCGCTGGCGCTGCAGGCGGACCGGCTCGCCGAAATGCGCCTGCGCCTGCTGGCGGGCTGGGTGGCCGACAACCGCATCGCCGAAGTGCTGCTCGCGGCGTCGGCGCCCGTGAGCGGGGAGCTGCACGGCGAAACCCGGCAGGGCGGCGTTGCGCTGTACTGGCAACAGCGCAGCGCGCCGGGCGGGGATGCGAACCTGCAGCGCATCGACGTCGAGGTGGGGCGCGCCGGGGAAACCGCCGTGCTGGCCCGGCGCAGCGTGCTGCGCGAGCGCTGACCGTGTCGCGGCGTCCCTCGGGCTACACGCTGCTGGAACTGCTCGTGGCACTGGCCGTGTTCGCCGTGGTCATCACCGCCGCCTATGCCGGGGTCGTGCAGTTCCTGCGCACCGCGCAGCGCCTCGAAGCCGAGGCCCGGCGCGATGCCGAAATCCAGTTTGCCGTCGATCTGTTCGCCCAGGAGCTGGCCCAGGCCGTGGCCCGCCCCGTCCGCGATGCCCTGGGGCGGCGCGAGGCGGCGCTGCAGCTGCAGGGGGCGCAGTTGCTGTTCACGCGCACGGGCTGGCCGGCTCCGCCCGGTCAGGCGCGCACCGACCTGCGTCGCGTGCTCTATCGCCACGATCACGGGCAGTGGCTGCGCGGGGAACAGGCTGCGCCCGATCGCATCGATGCTGCGCCGCCATCGACGAGCGTGCTGCTCGGCGGCCTCGATGCCTGGCATCTGCGCTGTCTGACGCGCGATGGCCAGTGGCTGGAGCACTGGCCGCCCCGCGGCAGCGATGAAGCCTCGGCGCAACTGCCGCTCGCGATCGAGGCGGTGTTCGAGTTCACCGACCGGGGCAGCGTCCGCCGGCTGCTCACGCTGGTATCGACCTGGCCGGGGCCCGGATCATGAGTGCGCCACGCCAGCGCGGCATCGCGCTGCTGATCGTGCTGATCGCGCTGCTGCTGGTCGCGGGGATCGCCACGCGGCTGGCCTGGGTCGGTGCCCAGAGCCTGCGCCGGGCCGGCACGGCCCAGCATCTGGCCGAAGCCCGGCTGCGCGGCCTGAGCGCCGAGGCCTGGGCGCGCAGCCTGCTCGCGCAGGACGGTCGCACCACCACCACCGATCACCCGGGCGAGGCCTGGGCAACGCTGCCGCCGGTGCTGCCGTTCGAAGGCGGCGAGCTGCGCGGACGCATCGTCGATCTCGGCGGGCGGTTCAACCTCAACACGCTGCTCAATGCCGACGGCTCCGTGAACGAGGAGGCACTGGCACTGTTCCAGGGGCTGCTCGCGGCGCTCGACATCGATCCGCAGCGCAGCGCAGCCGTGCTCGACTGGCTCGACGCCGACGCAGAACCCCGCCCCGGCGGTGCCGAGGATGCCCAGTACGCCCTGCTCGCCCGGCCGCGCGCGACCGGCAACCGGCCGTTCGTCGACTTTGGCGAACTGGGCGCGGTGCAGGGCTTCGATGCCGCGATGCTGGCGCGTCTGGCCCCGCACGTGACGGCGCTGCCGATCGCGACGCCGATCAACGTCAACACGGCCAGCGGCCTGCTGCTCGGCCTGCTGCTCGGCTACGGTCGGGGCAGCGCGCAGGCGGCCCTGCAGCTGGAGCAGGCCCGGCCGCTGCCGGGCTATGCGAGCGAGCAGGCGTTTCTGGCGCAGCGAATCGCCGCCGCGCCCCGCTATCCGCTGGCCCTCAACAGCCGCTGCTTCCGGCTGGAGGTGCAGATCGACCTGGCCGGGGTGCGCGTGATGCAGCGCAGCCTGCTGATCCGCCCCGATGAAGCCGGCAGGCAGGCCCCGCTCGTGCTCTGGCGCAGCTTCGACGGCATGGCCCCATGAAGCCGGCCGGCACCGTGATCGTCCGGCTGCGCGCCGCCGGCCTTTTTGAATGGCAGGACGGCGGCGGCGTGCATGCCGGCGATGCCGGGGCCGTCGCCGCCGCCCTGCGGCGGCGGCGCTTCGTGCTCGCCATCGACACGAACGAACTGCTGCTGACCGAAGTCCCGCGGCTGAGCCGCCAGCGGCGCCTGCTGGCGCAGGCCCTGCCGGCGGCGCTCGAGGAAATGCTCGCGGAGGACATCGATGAGCTGCACTTCGCCACCGGACCGATCGAGGAGCGTCTGGCCGTGGCCGTGCTGCGCCGCAGCCGGCTGATCGAGCTGCTCGATGCCGGGTGGGCGGCGGGGCTGCAGCCGCAGGCGGTGCTGGCCGACGTGCTGCTGCTGCCCTGGCGGGACGGGCACTGGACGCTGCTCCATGAGGACGGGCAGATCCTGCTGCGCTGCGGGCGCTTTCGCGGCTATGCACTCAGCCCCGACGAACTGCCGGCGCTGCTGGAACTGCTGCAGGCCGAAATCGGCACCGGCGCGCACGAGCGGCCGCGGCTGCTGCTGCACGGCGATGCCCTGCCGCCCGCGACGATTCCGCCGGACTGGCAGTTCTCGCCGCAGGGCAAGGCAGGCTTCTGGCAGATCTGCACCGACGTGGTACGGGACCGCCTCGACCTGAGCGCCGGCCTGCAGCTCCGGCCCCGGGCGGAACCGCGCAACTACTGGCCCGTGGCCCTGCTGCTCGGGCTGTGGGCCGGGGTGCATCTGTATGCCGACTGGAGCGGGAACCAGGCGCTGGCCCGCGAGGAAGCCGTGCTGCAGGGCCGCGTCGGGGACCTGTTCCGCAGCCTGGCGCCCGATATCCGGCGCATGGTCCAGCCGCGCGTGCAGCTCGAACAGCGCCTGCGCGAGCGTGAACGTCAGGGCGGACAGGAAACCGGCCTGCTCGGCCTGCTCGGTGCGCTCGCCCCGCTGCTCGAAGCCGGCGATGCGCAGCTGATGGCCCTCAGCTATCGCGAGGGCAGCCTCGACTGCACGCTGAGCGGCGGCAGTCTCGATCAGCTGGAAAACCTGCGCCGCGGCCTCGACCGGGCGGGCCGGTTCAGCACGCAGCTGCAGTCCGCGCAGCGCGACAGCAGGGTCGAAGGACGCCTGACGATCCGGTTGAAGCCATGAACGCTTTCTGGTCACGGCTTTCGCTGCGCGAACGCTGGCTGCTGGCGGGGACGGGATGCATCGTGCTCGCCGCGGCGCTGTATGCCCTGGCCTGGGCTCCGCTTGCAGCCGAAAACGCCGCCCGGCGCCAGCGCATCCAGGCATTGCAGGCCGATCTGGCGTGGATGCAGCAGATGGCCCCGCGGCTGCAGCAGGCCGGTGCGCGAACATCCCCGGTCGAAGACGGCAACGCCCAGGCCCCCCTGCCGAGCCGCCTGGAAACCAGCCTGCAGCGTGCCGGCCTCGGCGCCGGGGTCCGCAGCATCGAGGCGAGCAGTGATGCGCGTGTCACGATCGCGTTCGAATCCGTCGCCTTCGATGCGCTGATCGGCTGGCTCGAAGCCTTGCAGCGCGAGCAGGGGATTACCGTCGGGCAGGCGGTACTGGAGCGTTTGCCGGCCCCGGGGCAGGTGCGGGCGCGGCTTGAATTCGGGGGTGGATGAGAGGGCAGGCCCGTCCGTCTGTCTCGCCGGCGATCGAGTTCTTGTTCCCGTCTGCCGGTCAGGCACAGGCCGGGTCATGGCATCAACGCGATGAAGCGCGCCGGCGGCAACCCGCTCTTCGGGTACCAGAGGGCGACGGGGCCGAGAGTCAGGCGGATGTTCGCCGCCGGCGGCGGATTTCATGTGTGTAACCATCGAGGCACGGAGAACGTGATTGATGTTGAGCCGTACGGTTGTCGATCAGATCGTCGCGGCGGCGTGCGCCGGCCATACCGCAATGGCTCTGGTCCGGCTCTGGCACCAGCTCGACC
>NZ_DAOLKE010000093.1:0-11463 GCF_035331805.1 Plasticicumulans sp.
CCGGGACCGGCGGAAGCGCGGCCGGCGCGGCCGGCGGAGGTGGTGCGACCGGCGGCGTCACCGGCGCCGGTCGCGGCTTCGGGCGGCTGCTGCCGAGATACTGCTGCACCAGCGCGAAGAAGCGCTGGTAGAACGGCCCGGCCGGCACGGTCTCGGCACCGATCTTGATCAGCGAATCCTGACTCTGGCCGATCGGCAGCGAGATCGAACCGACCACGCCGACGCCGACGCTGGCCGAGGAGCTGGTCTTCTTGACCGTGTACAGCGTCTGCTCGGCGTTCGCGAACAGCAGCGCGGCATCGGCAAAGCCATCGCTGTCGACATCGCCGTCGCCGGCGCAGGTGATGCGGAAGTTCAGCTCGGTGTGGTTCTCGCGATCGGGCTGGAAGGTCTTGCGTGCCTCGATCGCTTCGGGCTTCGCATCGACGATCACGTAACCCTGGCTGAGCAGCGCGCGGCGCGCGGCCTCGCAGGTCGCGACCGGAGGTGCCGCGTAGCGGTGCGAATAGTCGGACGAGGCCGCGAACTGTTCGTTCTTGTAGACGGCCTGGCCGCTGCCGGGCCCGCTGCAGGCCGCGGTGGCGGCGAGCACGGCGGCGCAGAGAAGCCGGCCGGCGACGGCCGGCAGCAGCGCGGATACGGCGGGTACGGACGACATCGGCTCCTCACCGGCTCCGGGCGCGCTCACGCGCGTTCGGCCTTCAGCATCTCGGCGATCAGGAATGCGAGTTCCAGCGACTGCGAGCCGTTCAGGCGCGGATCGCAGTGCGTCAGATAGCAGGCGGCCAGCGCCTCGTCGTCGATGCCTTCGGCGCCACCGGTGCATTCGGTGACGTTCTGCCCGGTCATCTCGAAATGCACGCCGCCGGCGTGCGTGCCCTCGGCGCGGTGCACGGCGAAGAAGCCGCGCACCTCGGCGAGCACGCGCTCGAACGGCCGGGTCTTGTAGCCGGTGCTCGACGTGATCGTGTTGCCGTGCATCGGGTCGCAGGACCAGACCACCTTGCGCCCTTCCGCCTGCACCGCGCGCACCAGCGCCGGCAGCGCGTCGCCGACCGTGTCGGCGCCCATGCGCGCGATCAGCATCAGCCGGCCGGCCTCGTTGGCGGGGTTGAGCAGGTCGCAGAGGCGCAGCACGTCGCCGGGCTTCGTCTTCGGGCCGACCTTGACGCCGACCGGGTTGCCGATGCCGCGGCAGAACTCGATGTGCGCGCCATCGGGCTGGCGCGTGCGCTCGCCGATCCACAGCAGGTGCGCCGAGCAGTCGTACCAGTCGCCGGTCAGGCTGTCGCGCCGGGTCAGCGCCTGCTCGTAGCCGAGCAGCAGGGCCTCGTGCGAGGTGTAGAACGCGGTCTCGCGGATCTGCGGCGTGTTGTCACCGTTCAGGCCGCAGGCCTCCATGAACTTCAGCGTGCGGCCGATGTGATCGGCGAGCTCGCGGTAGCGGTCGCCCTGCGCACTGGCGGCGATGAAGTCCGCCGTCCAGCGGTTGACCTGGTGCAGGTCGGCATAGCCGCCCTGCGCGAAGGCGCGCAGCAGGTTCATGGTCGCGGCCGACTGGAAGTAGGCCTGCACCTGACGCTGCGGGTCCGGCGCGCGCGCTGCGGCCGTGAATTCGAGGCCGTTGACGTTGTCGCCGCGGTAGCTCGGCAGCGTCACGTCGCCGCGCGTCTCGACAGGCGCACTGCGCGGCTTCGCGAACTGCCCGGCCATGCGCCCGAGCTTCACGATCGGCAGGCCGGCGCCGTAGGTCAGCACCACGGCCATCTGCAGCAGCACGCGGAAGGTGTCGCGGATGTTGAAGGCGTGGAACTCGGCGAAGCTCTCGGCACAGTCACCGCCCTGCAGCACGAAGGCGCGCCCCTCGGCGACCTCGGCGAGCGACTTCTTCAGCGTGCGCGCCTCGCCGGCGAACACCAGCGGCGGGTACTTCGCAAGCTGCGCCTCGGCGGCGGCGAGCGCGGCGGCATCGGCGTATTCGGGCATCTGCTGCGCCGGATGCCGGCGCCAGCTGTCAGGGGTCCACGGGCTGCTCACGCTACTCATGCTGCTCACGCCATTCATGCCACTCATCCACGTCGTCTCGCCGGTACGCAGGCCGGCACGGGCAGGGCCGGAGCTGCAAACAAGCCGGCAAGCCTCGCCCATCCTTGTCAATCCCGCAAGCGATGGTCATATCATGCGGTCTCTGGCGCCTGCCCTGCCGGCCCGCCTGCGCCAGCCCACAGGAGCCCATAACTAATGACCAACGAACTGCAACTGCCGGGCAATTATCGTCCGAGCGCCGACGAGCCCTACATGAACGAGCGCCAGCTCGAATACTTCCGGCGCAAGCTGCTTGCCTGGCGTGAGGAACTGCTCGCCGAGGCGCAGTCGACGATCGACGCGATGCGCGAGGCTCCGACCGATGGCGCCGACGAGGCCGACCGTGCCAGCCGCGAGAGCGACACCAGCTTCGAGCTGCGCACGCGCGATCGCTACCGCAAGCTGCTGAACAAGATCGAATCGGCGCTGAAGCGCATCGCCGACGGCAGCTACGGCTACTGCGACGAGACCGGCGAGGAGATCGGTCTCGGCCGGCTCGAAGCCCGGCCGATCGCGACGCTGACGGTCGAGGCGCAGGAGCGCCGCGAGCGTCGCCAGTCGCTGCAGGCCGACCCGCACTGAACGCCGGACCCGGGGACGGCTGGCTGACGCTGCGCGAACTCGACGCCCGCCACGGCGCCGGCAAGGGCACGGCGTTCCGGGCGTTTCGCGCCGCGCTGCCCGGCCTCGTCGAAGGCCGTGACTTCCGCCGGCTCGATGCCGTCGCCGATGCGGCCGAGATCGCCGTCCTGCGCGCTGGCGGGCGGACCTACGCCTCCAGCGTCCACGTCGTGCTGCTCAGTCCGGCGACGGCCGAACGGCTGCTGACGCACTGAAAGCCCGTGCCCGGTGCACATCCGCTGCGAGCGGATTATCGTGTGCGGTCGTCCCCGTCCTGCCCGGATCGCCCGCCGTGAACCCCGCCTTGCGCACCGCCGAAGGCCATTACACGCTGGCCGCGCTCGATGCATTCGCCTGGATGCTGACGCCGGTCTGGGTGTTCGACCTGACGGTGCCGACCATCCTGTGGGCCAATACCGCGGCGCTCGAACTCTGGGAGGCACGCGATCTCGCCGAGCTGCAGGCGCGCGACTTCTCCGATCTCACCGACACGACGCGCCAGCGCCTGGCCCGCGCGCTGGCCGAAATCCGCGACGGGCGCACCTGCGCCGAGCAGTGGACCTTCTATCCGAAGGGCCGCCCGGTGCACCTGATCGTCAACCTGACCGGCATCGTGCTCTCCGACGGCCGGCTGACGACGCTGCACGAGGCCCGGCCGGTCGTGCCCGAACAGCCCGATCCGCTGGCGCTGCGCGGCATCGAGGCCCTCACGCACACACCGGTGATGATCACGCTGCACGACGCAGAAGGCCGCGTGCTGATGCAGAACCCGGCCGCGCAGCGCAGCTTCGGCATCACCGATGCGGCCCGCGAGCAGTTGCGCGCGCGCTGCGCCGACCCGCTCGACGCCGCCTCGCTGCTGGACGCACTCGAACCCGAAGCCGGCTGGGTCGGGGAAATCCCGCGCCTGACCACCGCCGGCCTGCGCTGGCATCGCGTCAAGGCGCATCGCACGACCGACCCGGTCACCGGGGCGGCGGCCGTGCTGGTCTCCGAGCACGACGTGCATGAGCCGCACGAGGCGCGCACGCGGCTCGCGCACAGCGAGGCACGGCTGCGCTCGATCGTCGAAGGCGTGGCCGCCGTGCTCTGGGAGGTCGAGCTGCCGTCCGGGCGGCTGTCATACGTGTCGCCGCAGATCGAGCAGCTCTCGGGCTATCCGAGCACCGAGTGGTATGACCCGCAGGTCTGGCTCGCGCGCATCGACGCCGAGGACCGCGAGCACGTGCGCTGCAGCCTGAGCGAACAGCTGGCGGCCGGGCGCGACGGCACGCTCGAATACCGCCTGCAGCGCGCCGACGGCAGCCTCGCGTGGTGGCGCACGCACTTTCGCGTGCAGCGCGGCCTCGACGGCCGGCCGCTGCGGGCGATCGGCTTCCTGCTCGACATCAGCGACCGCGTCGCCACCGAGGAGCGGCTGCGCGTCGCCGAACTGGTGTTCGATCACGCCGATCAGGGCATCTTCGTCACCGACGCCGAGCAGCGCATCCGCTACGTGAATCCGGCCTTCGAGACGATCTCCGGCTACGGCGCCGGCGAACTGCTCGGGCAGACGCCGCGGCTGCTGCGCTCCGGCCATCAGGACGAACGCTTTTATGCCGAGATGTGGAGCACGCTGCGCCGCGACGGCCGCTGGCGCGGCGAGCTCTGGAACCGGCGCCGGAACGGTGACCTGTACGCCCAGCAGCTGACGATCCGCGCCGTGCCCGATCCGCACGGCCGTTCGACGCGCTATCTGGCCCTGGCCTCGGACGTGACCGAGCAGCGCCAGCGCGCCGATCGCCTGCAGCACCTGGCGCTGCACGATGCGCTGACCGGGCTGCCGAACCGCAAGCTGCTGAACGACCGGCTGGCGCAGGCGGTGCGCCTCGGCCGGCGCGAATCGCTCGGTTTCGCGCTGATCGCGCTCGATCTCGATGGCTTCAAGGGCGTCAACGATACCTGGGGCCACGCCGCCGGCGACCGCCTGCTGCGCTCGGCCGGCCGGCGGCTCACGAACGCCGTGCGCGCCTCCGACACCGTCGCGCGGCTCGGCGGGGACGAGTTCTCGGTGCTGCTGTGGGACATCGCCGGCCGCCACGACGCCGAGGCCGTCGCCGCGAAGCTGCTCGCGGCGCTGCGGCGCAGTTTCTCGATCGACGGCCACACGGTGCAGATCGGCGCCAGCTTCGGCGTCGCGCTGTATCCGCAGGACGGCGCCGATGCCGCGACGCTGACGGTGCATGCCGATGCCGCGCTGTACCGCGCCAAGTCCGCCGGCCGCAACCTGTACGCGTTCTACACGCCGACGCTGGAGCACGAGGCGCACGAGCGCAACCGGCTCGAAGGGGCGCTGCGCCGCCTGCTCGATGGCGGTGCGCTGGCGGTCGCCATCCAGCCGGAGGTCGATCTCGCCGATGGCCGCATCACCGGCGCCGAACTGCTCGCCCGCTGGCCCGACGCTGACACCGAAGCGCCGGTGCCCCCGGCGCGCTTCATTGCGGTGGCCGAGGAATGCGGGCTGATCGCCGCGCTCAGCGAAGCCGTGCTGCAGCGCGCCCTCGGACTGCTCCGCGCCTGGCAGCCGTGGCTGCCGCGCGGGTTTCGCCTGAGCGTCAACCTGTCGCCGGCGCTGCTGCGTCAGGGCGAGGCGCAGCCCCTGTGCCGGCGCGTGCTCGCCGGCGAGCCGGCGCTGGCCGCGGCGCTGATGCTCGATCTGCCCGAACGCGGCCTGTTCGCCGAGGACGCCGCGACCCGGCGCCGGCTGCACGCGCTGCGCGCACTGGGCCCCGGACTCGCGCTCGATGACTTCGGTCAGGGCACGCTGCCGCTCGCGGGGCTGCGCGAAGGTGACTTCGACGTGCTGAAGATCACGCGGGCGCTGGTGGCCGGACTCGATGCGGAGGCTGCGCAGTCGGGGCTGGCGGCCGCCCTGCTCGGCCTTGGTCAGGCCCTCGGCCTGCCGGTGATCGCCAAGGGCGTCGAGACCGCAGCGCAGGCCCGCGCGCTGCGCGCGCTGGGCTGCACGCGAGCCCTCGGCTTTCACTTCGCTCCGCCCCTGACGCCGGAGGCGTTCTCCGGACTGCTCGCCGGCGGACACAAACTGCCGCCCTCCTGAGCGGCGCGCGCCGCTCACTGGCCGCGCCGGGCGATCCTCAGCACTTCCGGCAGCGCGCGCAGGCGCTTGATGACCTGCGCAAGATGCACGCGGTCGCGCACGTTCAGCGTCAGGTTGACGGTCGCCGTGACGCCGTCGCGCTCGCTGGTCGAGATGGTCTCGATGTTGGCGTCGGCCGCCGAGATCGCCGCGGCGACGCTCGCGAACACGCCGCGCTTGCTGGAGACATCGATGCGCACGTCGACCGGGAAATCACTGCGCAACGACTCGGCCCACTCGATCTCGATCCACTTTTCCGGATTCTTCTTGTAGTCGGCGACGTTGCGGCAGTTCTCGCGATGCACGACCACGCCGCGCCCGGCGGTCAGGTAGCCGATGATCGCGTCCCCGGGCAGCGGCCGGCAGCACTTGCCGAAGCTGACCACCGTGCCCTCGGTGCCCTTGATCAGCAGCGGCGCGCCCTGGCCGGCACGCGGGCGGTCCTCGGCCGACTCGCCGCCGGGCAGCAGGCGCTTGGCGATCAGCGGCGCCATGCGCGTGCCGAGGCCGATGTCGGCGAGGATCTCGTCGAAGCCCGCGACGCCGAGTTCCTTCGTCAGCGCCTGCACGCGCGCCTGCGGCAGGTCGGCCAGGCTGCCGACCTGGCCGACCAGGCTCTTTTCGAGCAGGCGCTTGCCGAGCAGCACGGCCTCGTCACGCTGCAGGTTCTTCAGGTAGTGGCGGATGCTCGCGCGCGCCTTGGCGGTGACGACGAAACCGAGCCAGGCCGGATTCGGGCGCGCGGTCGGCGTGATGATGACCTCGACGGTCTGGCCGTTGGCGAGCGGCGTGCGCAGCGGCACCAGCCGGCGGTCGACCTTGGCGGCGACGCAGGTGTTGCCGACATCGGAGTGGATCGCGTAGGCGAAGTCGACCGCGGTCGCGCCCTTGGGCAGCTCGATGATCTCGCCGCGCGGCGTGAACACGTAGACCTCGTCCGGGAAGAGATCCATCTTCACGCTTTCGAGGAACTCGACCGAATTGCCGGCCCGGCGCTGCATGTCGAGCAGCCGCGCCAGCCATTCGCGCGCCCTGGCGTGCGCGGCGTTGCCCTGCGCGCCCGGCGACTTGTACAGCCAGTGCGCGGCAACACCGGCCTCGGCCATCACGTGCATGTCCTGCGTGCGGATCTGCACCTCGATCGGCACGCCGTGCGGTCCGAACAGCACGGTGTGCAGCGACTGGTAGCCGTTGGCCTTCGGGATCGCGACGTAGTCCTTGAAGCGGCCCATGATCGGCTTGTACAGGCCGTGCACGAGGCCGAGCGTGCGGTAGCAGGTATCGACGCTGTCGACGATCAGGCGCACGGCGTAGACGTCGTAGACCTCCTTCAGGCCGAGGCGCTTCTCGTGCATCTTCTTGTAGATGCCCCAGAGATGCTTCTCGCGCCCGACCACGCGCGCCTTGATGCCCTCTTCGAGCAGGCGGTTGCGCACGCGCGTCTCGATCTGGGAAATGATCTCGCGGCGGTTGCCGCGCAGCTTGCGCACCGCCTCGGACAGCACGCGGTGGCGCGTCGGATACAGGTACGCGAAGCCGAGGTTCTCGAGTTCCAGCCGCAGGTGGTTCATGCCGAGGCGGCCGGCGATCGGGGCGTAGATCTCCAGGGTCTCGCGGGCGATGCGCCGGCGCTTCTCGGCCGGCATCGCGCCGAGCGTGCGCATGTTGTGCAGGCGGTCGCCGAGCTTGACCATGATCACGCGGATGTCCTTCGCCATCGCGAGGAACATCTTGCGGAAGTTCTCGGCCTGCGCCTCCAGCTTCGAGCCGAACTGGATCTGCGTGAGCTTGGTGACGCCGTCGACCAGTTCGGCGACCTCGGGGCCGAAGCGCTCGGTGACCTGGTCCTTGCCGAACTTGGTGTCCTCGATGACGTCGTGCAGCACGGCCGCCATCAGGGTCTCGTGGTCGAAATGCACCTCGGCGAGGATGCGCGCGACCGCGATCGGGTGGAACACGTAGGGCTCGCCGCTCTTGCGGTACTGCCCCTGGTGCGCTTCGGCCGAGAACCAGCAGGCCGAGCGCACGGCCTCGACCTGTGCGGGGTCGAGGTAGCCGGCCAGCACCATGCACAGCTCCTCGATCCGGGAGTTCAGCTCCTCGGACCAGTCGCTGCCGGGCAGCACGGCGCTCGACGCGCTCACCGATGCCTCAACGCGATCGCTCGTGCCGCAGCGGGCGGAGCTTCAGGCCGCACGCGCTCACGCGTTCGCCTCGCCATCGAGGCCGGGGGCCGGCGGCGTGACCGGCGAAGGTTCGCCGCCGGCCATGTCCAGCGGCTCATCGAAGCTGAAATCCGCCAGCACCGGCTCGCGCTCGCGCTCCGGCAGCACCTGCGGCTCGCGCATCAGCGCCTGCGGATCGATCAGGCCGGCGGCCAGCTCGCGCAGCGCGATGACGGTCGGCTTGTCGTTTTCCTCGGGCACCAGCGGCATCTGGCCGAGTGCGATCTGGCGCGCGCGGCGCGAGGCGACCAGCACGAGCTGGAAGCGGTTCTCGACGCGATCCAGACAATCTTCAACGGTGACGCGTGCCATGTTCGGGATTTCCTCGAAGATTCAACGGGTGACGACGCTGCCGGCCGACCGTACGGCCCGCACGACGCGCACCCCGGACAAAAGTGAGTCAGTGTACGCAGACGCCCCCGGCTGCCACAACCGCCGTCCCGGCGTGCCGGCCTTCAGTCGAGCAGCGCATCGAGCAGCGCGCCGTGACGCTCGGCCTGCACGCTGCGGCGCAGGCGCCGGGCGGTGAACAGCGCCTGCAGCTCGGCCAGCGCCCGGCCGAAGTCGTCGTTGACGATCAGGTAATCGAATTCGACCCAGTGCATGAGTTCGGAGCGCGCATCGCGCATGCGCCGCTCGATGACCTCGGCCGCGTCCTGCCCGCGGCCGCTCAGGCGCCGGCGCAGTTCCCCGACCGAGGGCGGCACGATGAACACCGACTGCGCTTCCGGAAACGCGGCCCGCACCTGACGCGCGCCCTGCCAGTCGATCTCGAGGATCACGTCGCGCCCGGCCGCGAGCCGCGCCGCGACACCGGTGCGGGCGGTGCCGTAGCGGCGGTCGAACACCTGCGCGTGTTCGAGGAAGGCATCGTCGGCGACCAGCCGCGCGAAGGCATCGTCGCTGACGAAGTGGTAGTGCTCGCCGTCGCGCTCGCCGGGGCGCGGAGCGCGCGTCGTGTGCGACACCGAGACCTCGACCTGCGCATCCTGCGTCAGCAGCGCGCGCACGAGGCTGGTCTTGCCGGCGCCCGAGGGCGCCGAAACGATGTAGAGCTGGCCGGATGCGGTCATCGCGGGGACTCCGCGCGGGGCTTGCCGCCCTGCGCTCATTCGATCATTCGATGTTCTGGATCTGCTCGCGCATCTGCTCGATCAGCACCTTCAGCTCCACGGCGGCGCGCGTGGTCTCGGTATCGAGCGATTTCGACGACAGCGTGTTGGCCTCGCGGTTGAGCTCCTGCATCAGGAAGTCGAGCCGCCGGCCGACCGGCTCGGGCCGGCGCAGCACGTCGCGGATCTCGGCGAGGTGGGCATCGAGCCGGTCGAGTTCCTCCTCGACATCCATGCGCTGCGCGACGATGACCATCTCCTGTTCGAGCCGGCCCGGATCGGCACCGGCCGGCAGGTCGGCGAGGCGCCCGGTGAGCTTCTCGCGCAGCCGCGCGACCACCTCGGGCCGGCGCTGGCGCACGAACGCGACCTGGGCGGCGATCGCATCGCAGCGGCTGAGGATCATCTCGGCGGTGCGCGCGCCCTCGCGCTCGCGGGTCGCGACCAGCTCGGCGAGCGCGGCGTCGAGCACCTCCAGCACGCCGCGCTTCAGCGGTTCGAGATCCTGCTCGGCCTCGGTGACCACGCCCGGCCAGCGCAGCACGTCGGCGAGGCGAAGCCCGGTGCCGGGACCGATCAGGTTTTCGAGCTCGCCGGCAATGCCGAGCAGGCGCTCGGCGTAGGCGCGGTTCAGCGTCAGCTCCGGCGCGCTGCTGGTGGCCGGCTGGAAGCGCAGGCTGGCGTCGACCTTGCCGCGCGTCAGCCGGCCCTGCACGCGCTCGCGCACGGCCAGATCGAGCGCACGCAGGGTCTCGGGCATGCGCAGCGAGATCTCCAGATAGCGGTGATTCACCGTGCGCAGCTCCCAGGCGATGGCACCGGGTTCGGTGTGGCGTTCGCACCGGGCGAAGGCGGTCATGCTGCGGATCATCAGGGAACAGTCCTCGGGAAGCGGCGGGCGGGCGGCGCAGGGGGCGCGGCGACGGTGGCCGTGCATGGTAGCCCCGGGCAGTCGGGGCGCAAACCGCGGCGGCTCGCCGTGCCCGGGGCTTCGGATATACTTCGCGCCCTTTTGCCTGCCCGTCCCCCACAGGTGCCCCCCATGCGTCCCAGCGGCCGCGCGCCCGAGCAGCTCCGCCCGATCCGTCTCACCCGCCAGTTCACCCGCCACGCCGAAGGCTCGGTGCTCGTCGAGTTCGGCGAGACGCGCGTGATCTGCACGGCCAGCGTCGAGGAACGCGTGCCGCCGTTCCTGAAGGGCAAGGGCCAGGGCTGGATCACGGCCGAGTACGGCATGCTGCCGCGCGCCACGCACACCCGCTCGCCGCGCGAGGCGGCGCGCGGCGCGCAGAGCGGGCGCACGCAGGAGATCCAGCGCCTGATCGGCCGCAGCCTGCGCGCCTGTGCCGATCTCGCCGCGCTCGGCGAGCGCACGATCACGATCGACTGCGACGTGATCCAGGCCGACGGCGGCACGCGCACGGCCGCGATCACCGGCGGCTTCGTCGCGCTCGCCGATGCCGTGCGCACGCTGCTCGAACGCCGGTCGCTGAAGAAGAACCCGCTGCACGGCCAGATCGCCAGCGTCTCGGTCGGCATCTGGCGCGGCACGCCGGTGCTCGACCTCGACTACGCCGAGGATTCCGAGGCCGAAACCGACATGAACGTGGTCATGAACGATGCCGGCGCCTACATCGAGGTGCAGGGCACGGCCGAAGGTCATGCGTTCCGGGCCGAGGAGCTCGACGCGATGCTCGCGCTCGCGCGCGCCGGCATCGCCGAGCTGATCGGCCACCAGCGCGCCGCGCTCGGCATCGGCCGCTGAGGCCTCAGCCTTCGGCGCGCTCCGCGGTGCGGCGCAGGCGGCCGAGCGTGACGCGCACGCGATCCAGTTCGGTACGCGCGACCAGCCGCGGCAGCGCCGATTCGAGTTCGGAGAGCGCCGCGTGCAGATCCTCGGGCGTCGTGACCGCTTCGAGCCGCTCGATCCGCCGCGCCGCCGCAGCGTTCATGCGTCCGCCGACCGGACCGACGGATTCGGCGAGCAGCGCCAGCGTGCGCCGGCGCACCTGATCGAGCGCGGCCGGCAGGCCCGTGACCGGCACGCTGGCGGCCTCGACCTGCACGACCCCCAGCCCGGCCAGGGCCGTGCGCACGCGTTCGAGATCGCGCCGCCCGACCAGCCGGGGCAGCGCGGCATCGAGTTCGCCGAGGGCGGCCCGCCAGCCGTCGGCATCGCGGGCGCCGTTCAGACGCTCCATCTGCCGCGCCGCGCCGGCGCCGAGCCGGCCACCGACCGGCCCGACCACCGTGGCCAGCAGTTCGAGCGCGCGCTCGAACTGCT
>NZ_DAOLKE010000094.1:0-11444 GCF_035331805.1 Plasticicumulans sp.
CGGCGCGGCGCGGTCCGTGCGGCGCCCGCGCGGCGCGCGGCGGAGGAGGCTGCCGCGCAGTTGCGTTCCGGCCATCTCCGTCCGCCGACGCCGATACACCCCCCGCGTCCCTACGGAGACCCCCGATGCCCTCGCGCAGAGAACTGGCGAACGCGATCCGCGCCCTGAGCATGGATGCCGTGCAGCAGGCCAACTCCGGCCACCCCGGCGCCCCGATGGGCATGGCGGACATCGCCGAAAGCCTCTGGCGGGGCTTCCTGCGCCACAATCCGGCCAACCCGCACTGGGCCGACCGTGACCGCTTCGTGCTGTCGAACGGCCACGGCTCGATGCTGATCTACGCGCTGCTGCACCTCTGCGGCTACGGTCTCGCGACCGACGATCTCAAGGCCTTCCGCCAGCTCGGCTCGAAGACGCCGGGTCATCCTGAATACGGCATCACGCCCGGCGTCGAGACCACGACCGGACCGCTCGGTCAGGGCCTCGCCAACGCCGTCGGCATGGCGATCGCCGAGAAGATACTGGCCGCGCACTTCAACCGCCCCGGCCACGACCTCGTCGATCACCGCACCTGGGTGTTCGTCGGCGACGGCTGCCTGATGGAAGGCATCTCGCACGAGGCCTGTTCGCTCGCCGGCACGCTCGGCCTCGGCAAGCTGGTCGCGTTCTACGACGACAACGGCATCTCGATCGACGGTCACGTCGAGCACTGGTTTGCCGATGACTCCGCGCAGCGCTTCGCCGGCTACGGCTGGCAGGTCATCGGGCCGGTTGACGGTCACGACGGCGAGGCCGTCGATGCGGCGATCCGCGAGGCCCTCGCCGAGACGGCGCGCCCGAGCCTGATCGTCTGTCGCACCGTCATCGGCTATGGCGCCCCGAACAAGCAGGGCTCGCACGACGTGCACGGCGCACCGCTCGGCGCCGCCGAGATCGCCGCCGCCCGTGCGCACCTCGGCTGGTCGCACGCACCGTTCGAGGTGCCGGCCGAGATCTACGCCGCCTGGGACGCACGAGCGGCCGGTGCCGGGCTGGAAACCGCCTGGCAGGCGAAGCTCGAAGCCTACCGCGCGGCCTTCCCGGATCTGGCCATCGAGTTCGAGCGCCGGCTGCGCGGCGAGCGGCCGGCCGGCTGGGCGGCGGCGGCCGATGCCTGCATCGAGGCGACGCAGGCGAGGATCGAGAACCTCGCGACCCGCGTCGCCTCGCAGAAGGCGCTGAACGCCTACGCGCCGCTGCTGCCGGAGCTGCTCGGCGGCTCGGCGGATCTGACGCCGTCGAACAACACCACCTGGGCCGGTTCGAAGCCGGTGCGCCACGCCGATTTCGACGGCAACTACCTGAACTGGGGCGTGCGCGAGTTCGGCATGTCGGCGGCGATGAACGGCATCGCGCTGCACGGCGGCTTCATCCCCTACGGCGGCACCTTCCTGGTGTTCTCCGACTACGCGCGCAACGCGCTGCGCGTCGCCGCGCTCGCCGGCATCCCGAGCATCTTCGTCTACACGCACGACTCCATCGGCCTCGGCGAGGACGGCCCGACGCATCAGCCGATCGAGCAGCTCGCGTCGCTGCGCGCGATGCCGAACCTGCCGGTCTGGCGGCCCTGCGATGCGGTCGAATCGGCGGTCGCCTGGCGGCTGGCGATCGAGCGGCGCGACGGTCCGAGCGTGCTGGTGTTCTCGCGCCAGAACCTGCCGCATCAGGCCCGCGAGCCGGCAACGGTCGCGGCGATCGCGCGCGGCGGCTACGTGCTGGTCGACTGCCAGGGCACGCCGGAACTCCTGCTGATCGCCACCGGCTCCGAGGTCGGCCTCGCGGTCGCCGCCGCCACCGAGCTTGCGGCGCGCGGCCGGCGTGTGCGTGTCGTGTCGATGCCGTGTGCCGACGTGTTCGATGCGCAGGATGCCGCCTGGCGCGAAGCCGTGCTGCCGTCGGCCTGCCGTGCACGGCTGGCGATCGAGGCCGGGGCCACGCAGTCGTGGTATCGCTATGTCGGCCTCGACGGGCGCGTGATCGGCCTCGACCGTTTCGGCGAATCGGCTCCGGCCGGCAAGCTCTTCGAGCACTTCGGCTTCACGCTCGCCAACGTCGTCACGCAGGCGGAGACGCTGCTCTGATCGACCCGGCCCGTCCGCTGCCGGCCGGGCGCGGCCGGCTCGCGATCAACGGCTACGGCCGCATCGGCCGCTGCGTGCTGCGCGCGCTGACCGAGCGCGGCGGCCCGGCGGCGACCGGCCTGCGCGTGGTCGCGATCAACGAACCGGCCGCCGACCCGGCGAGCATCGAATACCTGACGCGCTTCGATTCGACGCACGGGCGCTTTCCGGGCCGGGTCGCGCTCGACGGCGGGCGGCTGCTGATCGACGGCGAGCCGCTGCGGCTGCATCACGCCGCCACGCCCGGGGCGATCGACTGGGCGGCCGAGGACATCGACCTGCTGCTCGACTGCTCGGGCAGCTTCTCGACCCGCGCCGCTGCCGCGCCGCTGTTCGCGGCCGGCGCGCCGCGCGTGCTGGTCTCGCAGCCGATGGCATCGGCGGCCGAGGTCGATGCGACCGTCGTCTACGGCATCAACCATCTGGCGCTGAGCGGGCGCGAGCGGCTGGTGTCGAACGCCTCCTGCACGACCAACTGCATCGTGCCGGTGCTCGCGGTGCTCGATGCGGCCTTCGGCATCGAATCGGGCTGCATCACGACGCTGCATTCGGTCATGAACGACCAGCCGCTGATCGACGGCTGGCATCACGCCGATGACCTGCGCCGCACGCGCTCGGCGATGCAGTCGATGATTCCGGTCGCCACGGGGCTGGCGCGCGGCATCGACCGGCTGCTGCCGGGCCTCGCCGGGCGCATCGTCACCAAGGCCGTGCGCGTGCCGACGCTGAACGTCTCGGCCCTCGACACCGTGCTGATGCTCGCGCGCGATGTCGATGCCGCCGCCGTCAACGCCGTGCTGCGCGCCGCGGCCGAAGCCGGGCCGCTCGCCGGCCTGCTCGCCTACACCGAACTGCCGCACGCCTCCTGCGACTTCAACCACGATCCGCATTCGGTCGTCGTCGACGGCAGCCTCACGCACGTCGCCGGGCGGCGGCTGCTCGGGCTGATGCTGTGGTTCGACAACGAGTGGGGCTTCGCCCAGCGCATGCTCGACACGGCCGGCCACTGGCTCGCACGCGCCGCGTCCGCCGCTGCGCTCCCCGACACCGCTTCCGCAAGCTCATCCCATTCATCCCCTTCATCCCGCTCATCCGCAACGCTTCCACCTGCAGGGAACTCCCGATGAAAGTCCTCAAGCTCAGCGACCTCGATCTGGCCGGCAAGCGCGTGTTCATCCGCGCCGACCTGAACGTGCCGCAGGACGATGCCGGCAACATCACCGACGACACGCGCATCCGCGCCTCGGTCGAAGGCATCCGCCTCGCGCTCGGCAAGGGCGCGGCGGTGATGGTCACCTCGCACCTCGGCCGGCCGAAGGAAGGCGCGTGCACGCCGGAAGACTCGCTGGCCCCGATCGCCGCGCGCCTCGGCGAGCTGCTGAACCAGCCGGTGCGGCTGGTCAGCGACTGGGTGGCGGGCGGCTTCACGGTCGCGCCCGGCGAGGTCGTGCTGCTCGAAAACTGCCGCTGCAACAAGGGCGAGAAGAAGAACGACGACGCGCTCGCGCAGCAGATGGCGAAGCTCTGCGACGTGTTCGCCAACGACGCCTTCGGCACCGCGCACCGCGCCGAGGCCACGACGCACGGCATCGCCAGATACGCACCGGTGGCCTGCGCCGGTCCGCTGATGGCCGCCGAGATCGAGGCGCTGTCGCGCGCGCTCGAAAACCCGAAGCGGCCGCTGGTCGCGATCGTCGCCGGCAGCAAGGTCAGCACCAAGCTGACCATCCTGCGTTCGCTGGCCGAGAAGGTCGACCAGCTGATCGTCGGCGGCGGCATCGGCAACACCTTCATGCTCGCGAGCGGCCTGCGCATCGGCAAGTCGCTGGCCGAGCCGGATCTGGTCGGCGAGGCGCAGGCGATCATCGACCTGATGAAGGCGCGCGGCGCCGAGGTGCCACTGCCGGTCGACGTGGTCGTCGCCGATGAACTCTCGGCGCTCGCGCGTGCCAATCAGGTGGCGGCCGATGCCGTGCAGCCCGGCGACATGATCCTCGACATCGGCCCGAAGTCGGCCGCGCAGCTCGCGTACATCGTCGCGCACGCCGGCACCATCGTCTGGAACGGACCCGTAGGCGTGTTCGAGTACGACCAGTTCGGCGGCGGCTCCAAGATGCTCGCCTCGGCGATCGCGCACTCCGATGCCTTCTCGATCGCCGGCGGCGGCGATACGCTGGCCGCGATCGCCAAGTACCGGATCGCCGATCAGGTCGGCTACATCTCGACCGGCGGCGGCGCCTTCCTGGAGTTCCTCGAAGGCAAGCCGCTGCCGGCGATCACGGTGCTCGAAGCCCGCGCAGCCGGCTGAGGCGCGCCGTCACTACACAATGGCGCCGTCGCGACGGCGGCGCCGGCAAAACCACCGCAGGATCGACCCAGCAAGGGGCAGGCCCGCCCCGGGAGCACGAACGATGGCCCTGATTTCGATGCGTCAGCTGCTGGATCACGCCGCCGAACACGGCTACGGCGTCCCGGCCTTCAACGTCAACAACCTCGAACAGATGCGCGCGATCATGGAAGCCGCCGCGCAGACCGACAGCCCGGTGATCGTCCAGGCCTCGGCCGGCGCCCGCAAGTACGCCGGCGCGCCGTTCCTTCGGCACCTGATCCTCGCCGCGATCGAGGAATTCCCGGAGATTCCGGTCTGCATGCATCAGGATCACGGCACCTCGCCGGCGGTCTGCCAGCGCTCGATCCAGCTCGGATTTTCCTCGGTGATGATGGACGGCTCGCTCGGCGAGGACGGCAAGACCCCGACCAGCTACGACTACAACGTCGAGGTCACCCGCCAGACCGTGGCGATGGCGCACGCCTGCGGCGTGTCGGTCGAGGGCGAGCTCGGCTGCCTCGGCTCGCTCGAAACCGGCATGGCCGGCGAGGAGGACGGCATCGGTGCCGAGGGCATGCTCGATCACTCGCAGCTGCTCACCGATCCGGAGGAAGCCGCGCAGTTCGTGAAGGCCACCAAGGTCGACGCACTGGCGATCGCGATCGGCACCAGCCACGGCGCCTACAAGTTCACGCGCCCGCCGACCGGCGACGTGCTGGCGATCTCGCGCATCAAGGAGATCCACGCGCGCATCCCGAACACGCATCTGGTCATGCACGGCTCGTCGAGCGTGCCGCAGGACTGGCTCGCGATCATCAACGAGTACGGCGGCGACCTCGGCCAGACCTACGGCGTGCCGGTCTCCGAGATCGTCGAGGGCATCCGTCACGGCGTGCGCAAGGTCAACATCGACACCGACCTGCGCATGGCCTCGACCGGCACGATCCGCCGCTTCCTCGCCCGCAACCCGAAGGAGTTCGACCCGCGCAAGTACCTCGGCGAGACGGTCAAGGCGATGAAGGGCATCTGCGTCGAGCGCTACGAAGCCTTCGGCACCGCCGGCCAGGCCTCGAAGATCCGGGCGCTGTCGCTGGAGGCGATGACGAAGCGCTACGCCAGCGGCGAGCTCGATCCGCAGGTGCACTGAGGCTGCGACGCCGGTCGCATGCCAGCGCGACCGGCGTTAGCATCGCAAGTCCCGAACCACTGCGGGAACGCCCCGATGACTGTTGTCGCCGAGCGCCGGCCGTTCACGGCCGATGAATTCCTCGTCTGGGAAGCGCAGCAGGCGCTGCGCCACGAGTATCTGGCCGGCGACGTGTTCGCGATGACCGGGGGCACGCTCGATCACAACCGGCTGACACGCAACCTGCTGATGGCCTTGTGCAGACGGCTGGACGGTACGCCCTGCGAGGCGTTTTCGAGCGATGTGATGCTGCGCGTCGAAGCAGCCGATGCGTATTTCTATCCCGACGTCATCGTCACCTGCAGCGAAGCCGATCGTCGTGCCGAGCGCGTGATCTCGGAACCGCGAGTCGTTGCCGAGGTGCTGTCACCGAGCACGGCGGCCCATGACTGGGGCGCGAAGTTCGAGGCTTACAGCCATCTGCCCGGTCTCGCCGAGTACGTGCTGGTCGAGGCCGAGCGCATCGCCGTGCACGTGCTGCGTCCGAACGCCGCGCAGCGCTGGGAGCGCTGGCACTGCGGGGCGGGCGACAGCCTGGAACTGACGAGTCTCGGCCTCGACATCCCGCTCGCCGAACTCTACGCCGGCACCGCATCGGCCGGCGGCTGACACCGGATCGTCATCCCGCTGCTGCATCGTCGATCCCGCATCCCGAAACCAGCGCCGCGACCGCCGGACGGTCCGCGGTCCGTCATCGACCGGCCCGAGGGCCGCGACAGGAGTGCAAGCCCGTCATGAACGCCGCCACCGACACCGCCGTACGGGACTTCTTCGACTGGCAGGACCGCCTCGCGCAGCGCGTGCGGCCGCTCGACGAGGCCCGCGTGCATGGGCAGCTGATCACGCGCCTGCAGGCGCTGCTGCGCGAACGGCTGCGCGGGCTGCCGGCGCGGGTCTGGGCGCCGGGGCCGGCCGTGCATCTGGCCGAAGGCGCGCGCACCGTGCATCCGGACCTCGCAGTCAGCAGCGACGAGGCCGATCTCTGCTCGGGCCTGCCGCTGCACGCGCCGTCGCTGCTGATCGAGGTCGCCACCGCCGCCACGGCCGGGGCCGACCGTGGCGAGGGCTTCGAGCAGGCGCGCACGCTGCCGACGCTGCGCGAGTACGTGATCGTCGAGGCCGGCCGGGCGCGCGTCGATGTCTACCGCCGTCGCGCCGACGGCGGCTGGCTGCTCGACAGCCACGGCGCCGGCGAAGGCTTCGTGCTGGCAGCGATCGACGGCACGATCGAGGTCGATGCGCTGTACGAGGGCGCGCGGCTGCGCTGAAGGAGCGGCCCGGGCGGGTTCAGTCCCAGCCGAGATACAGGTCGTGGAAACGGCGGGCCTCGGGGTCGTACTGCATCATCTCGCCGTTCTCGATATCGAAATACCAGCCGAACAGCTTCAGCGTGCCGGCCTCGACGCGCGTGCGCACGAAGTCGAAGGTCATCAGGTTGTCGAGCGAGACGATGATCGACATGCGCTCGGCGGCACGCTGGCGGAAGGCCGGCGAGGCATCCGGCCAGCGTTCGAGCACCTTGGCGCGCGCGCGGCCGGCGATCTTCACCCAGTTGCCGATGTAGCCGGTCTCGGCGTCGCCTTCGAGCAGCGCGCGGATGCCGCCGCAGTGGCCGTGGCCCATGACCACGATGTGGCGCACTTCCAGGTCGCAGACCGCGAACTGCACCGCGGCGCTGGTGCCATGGAAGGCGCCGGAATCCTCGGCCGGCGGCACGAGGTTGGCGACGTTGCGGATCACGAACAGGTCGCCGGGCTCGGCATCGGTGATGATCGCCGGGTCGACGCGCGAATCCGAACAGGCAATGACCAGCGTGCGCGGCGTCTGGCCTTCGCGCGCCAGCTGCTGGAACAGCTCGCGGTCGCGCTCGAAGTAGCGCGCGCGAAAGCGCTGGAAGCCCCGGATCAGCTTTTCGATGTCGGACATGGACGGACTCCGCGGTTCGGACTTCGGGCATCATATCGCCCCTTTCCCGGCCACCAAGCGACCGCCGCCATGCACTGCTCGATCTATCGCAGCCGCCGCAAGACCGACGCCTACCTGTACTGCGCCGCGAAGGATGACTTCTCGGCCGTGCCGAAGGCGCTGCTCGACCAGCTCGGCCAGCTCGAACACGCGATGGATCTGGAGCTGACGCCCGAGCGCAGGCTCGCGCGCGAGGACGCGGCCACCGTGCTCGATGCGCTCGCCACGCGCGGCTGGTACCTGCAGATGCCGCAGCGCGAGGACTGGGCCGCTGACTGGCGTGCGGCGCAGACGCCGGCCTGGGGCCAGCGCGTCGACTGAAGACCGGCCCGCCGCGGCAAGGACTTGCACGCACCGTACGGAAAGCGTTAGCTAGAACGCTTGTCCCGCCCGCCGCCGGAATCGTCATGCAGTTCTCCGAACGCCTCGACCGCCTCACCAGTTCGCTGATCCGCGAACTGCTCGCGCTGACCCAGCAGCCCGACATGATCTCGTTCGCCGGTGGCCTGCCGGCGGCCGGCGCGATGCCGCCGCTCGCGCTCGCGAACCTGCCGCCGGCGCTGCGCCAGTACGGCACGACCGACGGCGAACCTGAACTGCGCGCGGCGATCGCCCGCCAGCTCACCGGGCTCGGTCGCGCCTGCCGGCCCGATCAGGTGCTGGTCACCAGCGGTTCGCAGCAGGGCCTCGATCTGGTCGCGAAGCTGTTCATCGATCCGGGCACCGAGGTCGCCGTCGAGGCGCCGAGCTATCTGGCGGCGCTGCAGGCCTTCCGCTTCTTCGGCGCCGAGTTCGCCGAGCTGCCGCTGACCGCGCACGGCATCGACCCGCAGCAGCTGCGCGAGACGCTGCGCCGGCGCCGGCCGGCCTTCGTGTACCTGATCCCGACCTTCCAGAATCCGTCCGGCGTCTGCTACGACGCCGCCACGCGCACGGCGGTCGCCGAGGTGCTGCGCGAGACCGGCGTCGCGCTGCTCGAAGACGAGCCCTACCGCGAACTGGTCTACGAGCCCTGCGAGCGCACGCCGATCTGCGCGAAGCTCGGCGATGCGGCGCCGTGGATGGTCATGGGCTCGTTCTCGAAGACCGGCATCCCGGGCCTGCGCATCGGCTACATCGCCGCCTCCGACGACATCCACCCGCAGCTCGTGCGCATCAAGCAGTGCACCGACCTGCACACCAACCGCATCGGCCAGTGGTGGGCGAACGAATTCCTGCAGTCGGCCGATTATCTCGGCCACCTCGACCGCCTGCGTGCCTACTACCGCGCGCAGCGTGACGCGATGCAGGCCGGGCTCGAAACCCATTTCGCCGATCTCGCGCGCTGGAACCGGCCGCACGGCGGGCTGTTCTTCTGGGTCGAGCTGCACGAGGCGCTCGATGAGCGTGCGCTGCTCGAACGGGCGCTGGCGCGCAAGGTCGCGTTCATGCCCGGCAGCGCGTTCTACGCCAACCCGCCGGCCCGCCAGGGGCGCATGCGCCTGAACTTCTCGCACTCGACGCCGGAACAGATCGATCGCGGCCTGCGCGTGCTCGCCGAGACCGTGCGCGAGACCAGCCTGCCGGCCGGGCGCCGGCGCATCGCCGATCAGGTCTGAGCAGCGGGCGCGCCGGCTTCAGCGCGGCCGGTGCAGCAGCGTGTCGAGCGCCGGCCAGATGTTTTCCAGCATGCGCGGCTGCGCCTCGGCGCGCGGATGCAGGCCGTCGTCCTGCACCAGCGCCGGGTCGCCGGCGACGCCGTCGAGAAAGAACGGCACCAGCGGCACGTCATAGCGTGCGGCGAGTCCGGCATAGCTCGCGTGGAACCGTTCGGTGTAGCGCGGGCCATAGTTGGGCGGGATGCGCATGCCGAGCAGCAGCACGCGGGCGCCGGCCTGCTGCGACAGCTCGATCATCCGCGCGAGATTCGCCTCCAGATCGGCGACCGGCAGCCCGCGCAGGCCGTCGTTGGCGCCGAGTTCCAGCACGACGAGATCCGGCCGGTGGGCGGCGAGCAGCGCCGGCAGCCGTTCCAGTCCGCCGCGCGTGGTTTCACCGCTGATGCTGGCGTTGACGATCCGCGGCGGGGTCGGCGCCGCCGCTGCATAGCGCGCCGCCAGCAGCGCGACCCAGCCGCGCTCGATCGGCATGCCGTAGGCCGCGCTCAGGCTGTCGCCGAGCACGAGGATCACCGGGCTGCCCGGGATGGCACGGGCCGGCAGCGGGGCGAGCACCGACAGGCTCAGCGCAGCACAGGCAGACAACAGGAAACGCAGGAGTACGGTCATCGTGCGAGCAACACCCGGAGAACTGGATGCGGCGACCGGCCGCGCCGTGCCGATTGTCCGGGCCGAGCGCCTCGGCAAGCAAGTCGCGAGCCCGGAGGGCCGGCTGACGATCCTGGAGGACATCGACCTCGAACTCGCGCCCGGCGAGCAGCTGGCGATCGTCGGGGCTTCGGGCTCGGGCAAGTCGACGCTGCTCGGCCTGCTCGCCGGCCTCGACCTGCCGACGCAGGGTTCGGTGTGGCTGGACGGCACCGAGCTGAGCACGCTCGATGAGGACGGCCGCGCGCGGCTGCGCGCCGGACGGGTCGGCTTCGTGTTCCAGTCCTTCCAGCTGCTGCCGGGGCTGACCGCGATCGAGAACGTCATGCTGCCGCTGGAACTGGCCGGGCGCGCCGATGCCGCGGCGCTCGCCCAGGAAACCCTCGCGCGCGTCGGGCTGGCCGCGCGCGCGCGGCATTACCCGGCGCAGCTCTCCGGCGGCGAGCAGCAGCGCGTGGCGCTCGCGCGCGCGTTCGCCCCGCAGCCGGCGATCCTGTTCGCCGACGAGCCGACCGGCAATCTCGACCGGCGCACCGGCGAGACCGTCGTCGGCCTGCTGTTCGAGCTGAACCGCGAACTCGGCACGACGCTGGTGCTGGTCACGCACGATGCCGGCCTCGCCGCGCACTGCAACCGCCAGCTGACGCTCGATGCCGGCCGGCTGGTGGTCGGGGCGCCGTCGTGAGCGCCGCCGGCCGGCTGCTGGTGCTGGCGCTGCGCCAGACCTGGCGTGATGCGCGCGGCGGCGAGCTGCGCGTGCTGGTCGCGGCGCTGGTGATCGCCTGCGCGGCAGTGGCGGCCGTCGGCTTCTTCACCGACCGCATCCGGCTGGTGCTCGAGCGTCAGGCCGGCGAGCTGCTCGCCGCCGATCTGGTCATCGCCGGCACGCAGCCGCCCGCTGACTTCCTCGACGCCGAGGCCGGCCGGCGCGGCCTCGCGCATGCGCGCACGCTGACCTTCCCGAGCGTGGTGCTGAACGCCGATGCCTCGGCGCTCGCCGAGCTGAAGGCGGTCGCGCCCGGCTATCCGCTGCGCGGCGCGCTGAAGACCGCGCCCGAGCCGTACGCGCCGGCCGCCGATACGCGCGAGACGCCGGTCCCCGGCACGGTCTGGGCCGACGAGCGCCTGCTCGCCGAACTCGGCGCCGGCGTCGGCAGCACGCTCGATGTCGGCGCGAGCCGGCTCACCGTCACGCGCGTGCTCGCCTACGAACCCGATCGCGGCGGCGACCTGTTCAGCCTCGCACCGCGGCTGATGATGGCGCTCGCCGACCTGCCGGCCACGCAGCTCGTGCAGCCGGGTTCGCGCGTGACCTGGCGGCTGCTGCTCGCCGGTACGCCCGAAGCGGTCGCCGGCTACCGCGACTGGCTCGGCCTGCGGCTGCCAGCCTCGATGCGGGTGCAGGACGTGCGCGAGGCGCGTCCGGAGCTGCGCGTGGCGCTGGAGCGCGCCGGGCGCTTCCTCGGCCTCGCGGCCGTCGCGGCGGTGCTGGTAGCCGG
>NZ_DAOLKE010000095.1:0-7503 GCF_035331805.1 Plasticicumulans sp.
CGCTGATCGTCGATGTGCCGGCGCTGTTCGCGCTGGCAGCGGCGCGCACGCCGCCTGCATCGAGTCTCCCGGCGCCGGCGAAGCTGGCCTGCGCCTGAATCCCGTCTCAGTCTCCCCGAATCCATCATTTCCCGATCATCCGCATCCAAGGGGCTCCTGTATGAAAAACCTGAAAGTAGTCACCCGCCTGGGGCTGGGCTTCGGCCTGATCCTGCTCGCACTCGCGGCCCAGATCATCGTTGGCTTCAACGGTCTGGACCGCATCAATGACGAAGTCTCGGACATCGTCCACGACCGCATTCCGAAGATGCAGTGGACCGGCGATCTCGCCCAGAGCGTGGCCACCATCTCGATCGCGATGCGCGATGCCATGCTCTCGGGCCGTGCCGAGGATGTTCGCGATGCCATCGCCCAGGTCGAGGAATCCAAGCGCACGATTGCCGAGCGGCTCGAAAAGCTGCAGTCGAGCATCAGCAACGAACGCGGTCGTGTGCTGCTCAAGGGGGTCGACGATGCGCGCGCGGCCTATCTGAACGATCAGGCCGACATGCTGACGCAGCTGCGTGCCGGGGATGTCGAGCAGGCCAAGCGTGTGCTGAGCGAGCGCTTGCGTCGTTCGCAGGATGATTATCTGGTCGCCGTGCGCAAGCTCGATGCCTTTCAGGCCGAAACCATGCGCATGCTCGGAGATCAGGCCGATGCCGAAGTCCGTGGCAACCAGCGCATGATGCTGATCCTCGGGCTCTGCGCGCTGGCCGGGGGGCTGTTGTCCTGCTGGTGGTTCACGCGTTCCCTGATGCGCCAGCTCGGTGGTGAACCGGGCTACGCGGCCGAGCTGCTGCACGGGGTCGCCGAAGGCCGGCTCGACATGCAGGTGGTGCTGCGCAACAACGACACCAGCAGCATGCTGTACGCACTGAAGACCACCCTCGAACGCCTGTCGCAGCTGATCTCCGAAGTGCGTTCGGCCGCCGGTGTGCTTGGCTCGGCGTCCGAGCAGATCAACGCCACTGCACAGACCCTGTCGCAATCCAGCGCTGAACAGGCCGCGAGCGTCGAGGAGACCAGTGCCTCGATCGAGCAGATGTCGGCCACGATCGCGCTGAATACCGACAACGCCCGCATCACCGACGGCGTGGCCGGCAAGGTCACGCGCGAGGCCGACGAAGGTGGTGTGGCGGTACGCGACACGGTGGCAGCGATGAAGCAGATCGCCGGGCGCATCAGCATCGTCGACGACATCGCCTACCAGACCAACCTGCTGGCGCTGAATGCCGCGATCGAGGCCGCCCGCGCCGGGGACCACGGCAAGGGCTTTGCCGTCGTGGCTGCCGAGGTGCGCAAGCTCGCCGAGCGCGCCCAGATCGCCGCACAGGAAATCAGCAAACTCGCCACCAGCAGCGTCGAGACCGCCGAGCACGCCGGCGACCTGCTCGCCGAGATCGTGCCGGCGGTGCGCAAGACCTCCGATCTGGTGCAGGAGATCGCCGCCGCCTCGACCGAGCAGGCCGGCGGCGTGGCGCAGATCAACGGCGCGATGGGCCAGCTCAGCCAGGCCACGCAGCAGAACGCCTCGGCCTCCGAGGAACTGGCGGCGACTGCCGAAGAGATGGCGAGTCAGGCCGAACAGCTGATGCAGTTGATGGATGCCTTCCGTCTTGCCGGCGACAACGCCGTGGTCAGCGTCCAGCCGCGTGCCCGTGCGTCGCGGCCGGCCGGTGCTGCGCTGAAGCGGTCGCAGGCGAACGCCGGACTGCTGCGTGCCTTCGCCGCCGGCGAGCCCGAGGAATCCGGTTTTGTCCGTTACTGAGCCACCGGCAGGACTTCCGCCATGCAGGCCCTGAAACCTTCCGCCGGCGACAGCGCCGCGCGTGCCAGCCGTCAGTACCTGACCTTCACGGTCGCCGGCGAAGCCTATGCCTTCGGCATCGCCCGCATCCGCGAGATCATCGAATACGGACGGCTGACGCCGATCCCGCTGATGCCGGCTTTCGTGCGCGGCGTCATCAACCTGCGCGGCCGCGTGCTGCCGGTCATCGACCTGGCCGCGCGCTTCGGCGGCCCGCCGGGTGAGACGACGCGCAGAAGCTGCATCGTCGTCGTCGAGGCGGATGCCGATGCCGACAGAGGCGGCACCGATCTCGGCTTCGTCGTCGATACCGTCTCCGAGGTGCTGGAAATCCCGCTCGAGCGCATCGAGCCGCCTCCGGCCTTCGGTCAGCACATCCGCCCGGACTTCATTGAAGGCATGGCGCGGCTCGACGAGCGCTTCGTCGTGATCCTCGACGAGCACCGCGTGCTGTCAATCCCCGAGATGGCGCAGCTGTCACGGCTGACGCAGGGGGCGGCGGCCTGAGTGCGGCAGCGCGGGCGTCCGCCGGGCCGACGACATCCGGTTTCCGGGGCCGATGGCATACTGCCGCGCGCCTGTCCGCCACCGGAGCCCGCCGCTTGAACCTCCTCGCCATCGATACCGCCACCGAAGCCTGCTCGGCTGCCCTGCTTGCCGGTGACGAGCTGATCGAACGCTGGCAGCTCGCGCCGCGCGGCCACACGCAACTGCTGCTGCCGATGATCGGGGCGGTGATGGCCGAGGCCGGCTGCACGTGGTCGGCGCTCGATGGCATCGCCTTCGGGCGCGGGCCGGGCGCCTTCGTCGGCGTGCGCATCGCCACCGCCTGCGCACAGGGGCTGGCCTTCGCGCACGATTTGCCGGTGGCGCCGGTCTCGACGCTCGAAACCCTCGCGTACGGCGCCGGTCGCAGGCAGGGTGCGCGTCAGGTGTTCGCGGCGATCGATGCGCGCATGGGAGAGATCTACGCCGCAGCCTGGCCGCTCGATGCCGATGGCTGGCCGCAGGAGCCCCGGCTCGCCGAATGCGTCACGGCAGCCTCGGCGCTGAGCCTGCCCGGCACCTGGTTCGGGGTCGGCAGCGGTCTCGCGGCGGCGGCTGCCGCATTCGACGGGCGCATCGCCTTCAGTGACCGTGATCCGGCCGCGCTGCCGCACGCCGCCGATGTCGCCCGGCTCGGCAGGCGCCTGCTCCTGGCCGGTGCCGGCGTGTCGGCGGCTGCCGCGCAGCCGGTCTATCTGCGCGACGAGGTGGCGAAGAAGTCTGCCGTCCGGGGCTGAACCGCAGGCCACGCGCCGGTGGCGCCCGCGCCACGGCCGGCGTTAGCATGCCGGCGACCGTTGCAGCCTGCGGTCCGTCTGCCCGAGCGTCCGCAGAGACGCGCATGCCGACAACCAGACATAACTGAGGAGGAGACATGCTCGCCGAACCGCTGGATGACGAGATGACGACCATCGCTGACGAGATTCACGACAAGGCCCTGCCGAAGCTGGTCGAGCGTCTGCGTCTGGAACGCCAGGCCCTGGCCGATCGCCACGAGACCCTGTCCTGCGGCTGCGCACAGCTCGGCATCGCCGAACTGCTGCCGCAGCTCGAAGCCCTGTGCCAGCAGCTCGTCGACTACGTCGCGCTCGGGCACTTCGAGGTCTATCAGCTCATGCGCAGCTGCCCGGGCCGCGGCCTGCCGGCCTGCGCGAGCACGCGGGCGCTGCTCGAAGAGATCGAGGCGGCCCTCGCCGACACCGCGCAGGCGGCCGTCGATTTCAACGACCGCTACGGCGGCGAGCACACCTGCAGCTTCGAGCGCCTGGCCGCCGATCTCGCGCGCCTCGGTGCCACGCTCGCCGCGCGCACCGCGCTGGAGGAGCGCCTGTTCGCGGCCTGCACCGCCTGAGCGCCGTCGTTTCCCGTCCCGGACGCCGGGCGGTCGCAAGCCGCCCGGCGTTCGCGTTTCCGCCCCCCCGTCCACGCTTCATCCACCGCGCCCCGAGGTGACCGCATGGCCCGCGTCAAGCTCGACCTGCCCGCGACCTTCGCCTTCCGCACCTCGATGCAGGTGCGCGTCGGTGACATCAACTACGGCCGCCACCTCGGCAACGACGCGCTGCTCGGCCTGCTGCACGAGGCGCGCGTGCGCTGGCTGGCCGCGCACGGCCAGAGCGAACTCGACTGCTGGGGGGCGGGGCTGATCATGGTCGATTCCGTCATCGTCTACCGCGCCGAGGCCTTCCTCGGCGAGACGCTGCTGTTCGATCTCGCCACCGCCGATGTCCACGGCAAGGGCTGCGACCTCGTCTACCGCGTCAGTGCCGCTGGCGATGGCCGCGACATCGCGCACGCCAAGACCGGCATCCTGTTCTTCGACTACGCGACGCGGCGCGTGCGCGCGATGCCGGAGGAATTCCGCTCGGCGCTCTGCGCCGCCGCCGGGGCCTGAGTCGCGCATGCGTCGCTGGCGACCGCTGCTGTTCGCGCTCGGGCTGGCGCTGACCCTGGCGCTGGCGCTGCACGTCACCGACTTCGCGCTGACGCTGTGGCAGCGCCTGTCGGAGGCATCCCCGCTGTTCCTGACGCTGTACGGGCTGCTGATCGCGCTGGTCGCGTGGCTGGTGCTGCGCCTGATGCGCCCGCGCCGGCCGGTCGCAGCCGCCGCGCCGCCGCCTCCCGATGCCCCGCAGATCGATCGCCAGCTCGAAGCTGCCGTGCAGGCCGGGCTGCCGGTCGAGCGCTACCGCGCCGAGCTCGCCGAACTCGAACGCCGGCGCGCGGGCGGGCGCGTGATCGTCGCCTGTTTCGGCGAGGTCTCGGCCGGCAAGTCCAGCCTGATCCGCGCGCTGCTGCCGGGCGCCGAGGTCGTGGTCTCGCCGGTCGGCGGCAGCACGCGCACGATCGTCCATCACGTCTGGACCAGCCCGGCCGGGGACGAACTCGTGCTCGCCGACGTGCCCGGCCTCAACGAGGCCGACGGCACGCTCGATGCCGAGGCCGAGGGCGAGGCCGTGCGCGCGCACGCGGTGATCTACGTGACCGGCGGCGATCTCGCGCGCGCCGAACTCGCCGCGCTCGAGCGCCTGCTGAGTCTGGGCAAGCCGCTGCTGGTGGCGCTGAACAAGGCCGATCGCTACACCGCCGCGGAACTCGCGCTGGTGCAGGCGCGCATCCGCGAGCGGCTGGCCGGACGGGCCGAGCTCGTCGCGGTCAGTGCCGGTGGTACCGAGGAAGTCGTGCGCATCGGCGCCGACGGCAGCGAGACGCGCATCGAGCGTGAGCGCCCGGCCGACGTGCACGCGCTCGGCGTGGCGCTGCAGCGCACGCTCGATGCCGATGCCGGTGCGCTCGAATCCCTGCGCGATGCCGCGGTGTTCACGCTGATCGGGCGCGAACTCGACGCAGCCCTTGCCGCCGAGCGCGCCGCGCGCGCCGAGACCGTCGTCGAGACCTACGCGCGCAAGGCCGTGTTCGGCGCGCTGGCCGCGGTCGGGCCGGGCACAGACGTGCTGATCCAGGGCTGGCTCGGCATGCAGATGCTGAAGGAGCTTTCGGCCGTCTACGGTGTGCCGGCACAGGAGATCGACCTGAAGCGCTTCCTCGATCTCGCCAGCCGCCACGTCGGGCGGCGCATGAACCTGCTGCTGGCGCTGGCCGGCAACGTGCTGAAGGCCTTTCCCGGCGTCGGCACCGTGCTCGGCGGCGCACTGCATGCGATCGCCTACGGTCTGATCTTCGAGAGCCTGGGTCACGCCGCCGCCCGCTCGCTCGCGAGCCGCGGTGCGCTGGTGCCGGGCGTGGCGGTACACCTGTTCGAGGATGCCCTCGGTGAACATCTGGAAACGCGCGCGCGACGGCTGGCCGCACTGGTGGTCGGCCGTGCTCGATCGGCTGAACCCGGCCGCGACGCCGACCGCAGCGACGCCTGAGCCCGGCGCTCCCGGGATGGCCGGCCCTTCCGCGTCCGCGGCCGACACGCACCTCGGCCTCGCGCGCGACAGCCTGCGCGCGCTGCTCGCCGACGAGGCCGTGCCGGCGGCCGTGCGCGAGCGCCTGGCCGAGGATTACTCGGCGCTGTCGCTGCTGCTCGAACGCCTCGAACACGGCCATCTGCACATCGCCGTGTTCGGCCGGGTCAGCGTCGGCAAGTCGGCGCTGCTGAACGCCCTGCTCGGCGAGCAGCGCTTCGCGACCAGTCCGCTGCACGGCGAGACCACGGCCGCAAGCTCGGCGCGCTGGGCGGCCGATCCGGAGCTGCCCGGCGTGCAGCGGCTGGAGGATGGCGGCGTGTTCCTGATCGACACGCCCGGCATCGACGAGGTCGGCGGCGAGGCGCGCGAGCGGCTGGCACGCGAGGTCGCCGGCGGCGCCGACCTGATCCTGTTCGTCTGCGAGGGCGACCTGACCGCGACCGAGCTCAACGCGCTGCGCGAACTCGCCGCCGAGGGCACGCGCCCGATCGTGCTGGCGCTGAACAAGACCGACCGCTACACGCGCGCCGAGCGCGCGCTGCTGCTCGAAGCCCTGGAAACCCGCAGCCGCGGCCTCGTGCGCCCCGAGCACATCGTGCCCTGCGCCGCGGCCCCGGCCGAGCGCACGGTGATCCGCGTCGACGCGGGTGGTCGCGAGCACGAATCGCGCGAGCGCCCGGCGCCGGACATCGAGGATCTGCGCGAGACGCTCTGGGACATCCTCGCCGCCGAGGGCAAGACGGTCGCGGCGCTGAACGCCGGGCTGTTCGCCGGGCGCTTCTGCGAGCGGCTGGCGCGCGAGGTCGTCGAGTTGCGCCGCTCGCTCGCCGAGACCGTCATCCGCCGCTACTGCCTGGCCAAGGGCCTCGGCGTGGCGCTGAACCCGGTGCCGCTCGCCGATCTCGCCGCGGTGTTCGCCGACGTGGCGATGATCGTGCACCTCGGCCGCGTCTACGGCCTGCCGGTCTCGCACACCGAAGCCGGGGCACTGCTGCGCACGCTGATCGCGCAGCTTGCGCTGCTGATGGGGTCGAGCTACCTCGCGAGCCTGGCGTCCTCGGCGCTGAAGGGCGCGACCTTCGGGCTGTCAACGATCGTGACGGCGGGAGCCCAGGGCGCGGTCGCGTGGTATGGAACCTACGTGGTCGGTCTTGCTGCGCAGCGGTATTTCGCGCAGGGCCGTTCCTGGGGCGAGGGGGGGCCGAAGCGCGTCGTGCGCGAAATCCTCGCGAGTCTCGACCGCGATTCCCTGCTCGCCGAAGCCCGTGCCGACATCCTCGCGCGCCTGCAGGGAGACCCGCGATGAACCTCTGCCGTGCTCCGGCATGAACTCCGGCTGGTGGATGCTGCTGATCGGCGGCGCGCTGGCGGCCTGGTACGTGCGCGATGCGCTGCGCGCCCGCGAAACCGCCCTCACCATCGTGCGCCGCGCCTGCGAGCGCGCCGGCGTGCAGCTGCTGGACGAAACCGTCGAACTGCGCGGACTGCGGCCGGCGCGCGGGGTGCGCGGGCCGGTCTGGCAGCGCCGTTACGCCTTCGAATACACCCGGGATCGCGAGACCCGCAGCGCCGGCACGCTGCTGATGCACGGCCGGCGGGTCGAGGCCCTGGTGCTCGCCGCCGCAGCGGAGCCGGCACCGTGAGCGTCGGGCCGCTGCCGCTGGCCGATCTGCTGGCGCTCGCCTGCTTCAG
>NZ_DAOLKE010000095.1:7603-11255 GCF_035331805.1 Plasticicumulans sp.
CGCTGCGTCAGTTCAACTACTGCTCGATCATGATGGGGGCGGCACCGATGCCCGGCGACTTCCCGGACCGCGCCAGCCTCGAACGCTGCGCCGAAGGGCTTGCGCGGCTCAACTCGCTCGCCGGTGACCAGTTCAACCAAGGCCTGCGCGCGTACTACTTCGGGCTGGCGGTGATGAGCTGGCTGATCCATCCGCTGCTGTTCGCGCCGGTATCGGTGCTGACCGTCGCGGTGCTGTACCGGCGCGAGTTCAACTCGACGACGCTCGATGCGCTCGCCTACCAGTACGAGGCCGAATCGTGAACGCGCTGCCGATGAGTCCTGTGCGTCCTGCCGCCGCCGGGCAGCAGGGCAGCGAACACCCCTGGACTGACAACCTGATCCTCGCCGTGCTGGTGTTCGCCGGCGGCTGGATCGCGGCGCGCGTGCCGATGCCGGGCGGGCTGCCGCTGCCGTTCTGGCCGCCGGCCGGCGTCGTGCTCGCCGGCCTGCTCTGCTTCGGCCGGCGGGCGCTGCCGGGGCTGGTCATCGGCACGCTGCTGCTGTTCTACGACCTCGCGCACTACCAGTGGCGGCCGCTGCCGATCCTGATCGCCGCTGCCGGCCTGCTCGCGCAGGGCGCTGCCGGTGCCTGGCTGGTGCGGCGCTGGCAGGGCGGGGCGCAGCCGTATACGCGGGCGCGCGACTTCGGCCTGTTCCTGCTGCTCGGCGGCCTGCTGCCGTCGGTGCCCGGCAGCGGCGCCTGGCTGGCCGGTTTCGGCCTGTCGCTGTCGCTGTACTGGCCGACCGCGATCCTCGCGCAGCTCTCCGGCGTCGCGATCGTTGCGCCGATCGTGTTCGCCTGGGCCTTGCGCGCGCAGCCGGCCTGGCAGGGGCGCCTGCGCAGCGTCGCGCTGCCGCTGGTGCTGATCACCGCGCTGCTGGTGGCGCTGCTCAATCCGCTGCTCGGGCCGATGGATTCCGATACCCGTGAGCTGCTGCGCGTTGCACATGTGCACGCGGCCTGGTGGCTGATGAGCGCAGGTCTGGTCGTCTGCGGGCTGATGGCCGTGCTGCTGCTGCAGCTGACGGCGCGCTCGGCGGCGGTGCGGGCGCTGGTCGAGCAGCGCACGGCCGAGCTGGAGCGCGCCAACGCCGAGCTGGCGCGCGAGATCGACGTGCGCAAGCGCACCGAGCTGCGCCTGCGCGAGGCCATGGAGGAGGCCGCCTCGGCCGGCCGGCTGAAGAACGAATTCCTCGGCAACATGAGCCACGAGCTGCGCACGCCGCTGAACGCCGTGATCGGCATGACCGAACTCGCGCTCGATGCCGAGCTGCCGGGCGAGGTGCGCGCCTATCTCGAAGCCGCACGCTCCGGGGCCGGCGAACTGCTGACGCTGATCGACGGCATGATCGACTTCTCGCAGATGAGCCGCGGCGGCCTGCAGATCGAGGCGACGCGCTACCGGCTGCGCCAGTTGCTGGCCGGGCCGCTGAAGGCGGCCGGCGAGCGGGCGCGCGCCAAGGGTCTGGTGTTCCAGGTGCGCATCGAGGACGCGCTGCCGGAGCTGCTGATCGGCGATCCGGGGCGGCTGCGCCAGATCGTGCAGCACCTGACCGACAATGCCGTGAAGTTCACCGCGCACGGCAGCATCGAGGTACGCGTCGGCGAACTGCCGGGCACGATCGGGGCACGGCTGCTGTCGATCGAGATCGTCGACACTGGCATCGGCGTGCCCGAGGACCATCGCGAGGCGATCTTCGATCCCTTCCATCAGGTCGATGCCTCGACGACGCGCCGCTTCGGCGGCGCCGGCATGGGCCTGTCGATCTGCCGCCAGCTCGCGCGGCTGATGGGCGGCGAGCTCGAACTCGCCGAGAGCACCGAGGGGCGCGGCAGCCGCTTTGCGCTGACGCTGCCGCTGCGCGATCGCGAGCCGGTCGCCGGCGAAACCCCGAGCGCCCTGGTCGTCGCCGATGCGATCGGCAACCGCCGCATGCTGACCGAGGTGATGAGCAAGCAGGGCCTCGCGGTCATCACCGCCAGCGATGCCGCCGAGGGCCTGGCGCTGCTCGAACGCGGCCGCGTCGACGGCCAGCCCTACCGGCTGCTGCTGATCGACATCGACGAGAGCGTCGAGCACGCCTTCCGGATGGTGCGCACGCTGCGCGAGCTTCAGGGCGCAGCGGCGCCGTCGATCTTCATCCTGACCGGGCACGGCATCCGCGGCGATGCGGCGCGCTCGCGCGAACTCGGCGTTGCCGCCTATCTGACCAAGCCGGTGACGCCGGCGGAGCTGCGCGAGGCGGTGGCGATCGTGCTGGCCGGACCGGGTTTCGATGCGCTGGTCACGCGCCATTCGCTGCGCGAGCGGCGCATGGCCACGCCGCTGATCCTCGGTGTCGGCGTCGATGCACATCCGCGCGAACTGGTCGCCGCGCTGGAGGAACACGGCTGCCGGGCGACTGCAGTGTGTTCGGCACCGTCGTTGCGCACGCTCTGCGCCGAGCGCGAGGTCGAGGCGATCGTGCTCGACTGGGATGCGCCCGAGCTGCATGCGCCCGAAGTCGTCGAGGCCCTGCTCGAACGCGAGCACCTCGGCCGGCACCGGCCGCGCATCATCGCCTGCGCGGTCACGGCGCTCGAGGTGCCGGGCGTCGACATCTGGCTGCCGGCGCCGCTGGAGCTGCCGGCGCTGCTCGCGGCCCTCGGCCGGGCACCGGCCCGGGCCGGGATGCCGGAGCGGGAACTGTCCTGAACGGAGAACCGTAGCAATGAAAGCCTTTCAGCCTGATGTCCGTCGCCGCTGCCGTCCGTTCGCGCTGGCTTCCCTCGGGATCGCGCTGCTGCTCGGGGGCTGCGTGCAGCCGAACTATGGCCCGACCTACTACGGTGGCTATCAGACGCGCATGACGCAGACCGTGCAGTTCGGCGTCGTCGAAGGCGTGCGCCCGGTCGTGATCGCCGATCGCTACAACAGCGGCGTCGGCGCCCTCACCGGGGCCGCGATCGGCGGCATCGCCGGCAGCGCCATCGGTCAGGGCCGCGGGGCGGCGATCGCGGCGATCGGTGGCGCGCTGCTCGGCGGGCTCGCCGGCAACGCCATCGAGGGGCAGTCCGCGGCCCAGACCGGCCTGGAGATCACCGTGCGCCTCGACAGTGGTCGCATCGTCGCGATCACGCAGGGCGCCGGCGAACCGTTCTACCGCGGCGACCGCGTGCGCGTGCTGAGCGCGCCGGATGGCAGCGCGCGCATCTCGCACTGACGCCGCCCGCCCCGGAGACGCGCGCCCTTGTCCGTCGCCCATTCCCCGCAACGTCCGGCCACCCGCGCGCTGCCGGTCTGGCTGTGGCGCGCCTACCTGCGCGGTGCGCTGTGGCCGCTGCTGCTGATCGAGCTGCTGTTGTTCGGACTGGCCTGCGTGATCGGCTTCACGGCCAGCCAGATGCTCGATGCCGCCTGGGAGGCCCGCGTGCGGGCGGCACTGGCGTTGCAGGCCGACCTGGAGGCCCGGGCGCTGGCGCAGCGCCTCGCCGGCATCGCCGACACCGCAGCCCTGCTCGCCGATCGGGCGACGGCCACGGAAACCGCGGAGCCGGATCGCTGGCTTGGCCGGCTGCTGGCACGCGAACCGGCGCTCGCCGGCCTGCAACTGCTCGATGACGGCGCTGC
>NZ_DAOLKE010000096.1:0-11202 GCF_035331805.1 Plasticicumulans sp.
GTCGCGTCAGCCGGCGAGCACGGCCAGCAGCCGTTCGACCAGCAGCGGCGCGTGGAACACGCCGCCGTTGAGCAGCACGGCATCGGGCAGCGCCAGCCCGTCCGCGGGCGCGGCCTCGCCGAGCGCGCTGCGCGCCGCCGCCTGGTGCCGGCCGAGGAAGGCAGCCAGATGGCGGGTGATCGCCGCGTCGGCCGCGTACGGCAGGCCGAACTCGACCAGCGCCGCGCGCCGGCCGGCCGGGCGGTCATCGGCCGCGCAGACCGGGAAGAAGCCCTCGACCAGCCACTCGCGCACCTCCTCGCGCGTGAACTCGACCGAGCGCGCCGCGCCGAGCAGCCGCGAACCGCTGCCGAGCAGCGTCACGCGCACGCGCTCCGGCGCCTCCACGGCCAGCAGGCGCTCCTTGGCGCGCCGGCACTGCTGGATCAGCTGCGCGAGCTGACCGGCGGCGAGCCGTTCGCCGTCGGCGAGCAGCCGCCGTTCGGCGACGTGCGCGAGCATCAGGTCCATGTTGTCGCCGCCGAGCATCAGGTGCTCGCCGACCGCGACGCGCGTCAGCCGCGGCGGCTCGCCGTCGGCGGTCTCGACGCGGATCAGCGTCAGGTCGGTGGTGCCGCCGCCGACATCGACGACGAGCAGCAGGCGCACGCCGGCGAGGCGCGCGTCCAGATCGCCGCCGTGGCGCGCGATCCAGTCGTAACAGGCGGCCTGCGGCTCCTCGACCAGCCGCAGCTGCCGCAGGCCGGCGCGGCGCGCGGCCTCGACGCTCAGCAGCCGCGCGGTCTCGTCGAAGGACGCCGGCAGCGTCAGCACGATGTCCTGCGCGGCCAGCGGTGCTTCGGGCCGTTCGTGGTCCCAGGCGGCGCGCAGGTGCGCGAGCGTCGCGGCGCTGGCATCGACCGGCGAGACCTGCGCGATGCCGGGCTCCGCGCCCCAGGGCAGGCAGGCGGCGGTGCGGTCGATGCCGGCGTGCGACAGCCAGCTCTTGGCACTCGCCACCAGCCGGCCCGGCACGCGGGCGCCGAGTTCGCGCGCCAGCTCGCCAACGATCGCCGTGCCACCGGCATCGACGGCCGCCGCGCCCCAGGGCAGGGCCAGATCGGCCGCCGGCAGCTCGCCATCGGCCGGGTGGTAGCGCATCGAGGCGAGCATCGGCAGCGCCGCGACCTCGCCGGGGGCGACCGACTGCGCGATCGGGAACAGCTCGATCGCCGGCGCAGCGGCATCGAGCCGCGCAAAGGCGAGCAGCGTGTGCGTGGTGCCGAGATCGATGCCGACGGCGTAGCGGGCGGCGGGCGCGGTGGCCCCGGGAGCGTCGTTCATGCGCGGCAATCCTGCCCGGACGGGCGACTGGGGAGCGGCGGCATTGTAGGCAGCGCGCTTGCGCCTGGCTCCGGCCGCGGCCGATGATGCCGCGCCCCTGTCGTCACCGCGCGTGGACTGCCGCCATGACCGAATTTGAAGCGCTGACCGACTCCGAGCTCGACGAGCTTGACGAATTCCTGTTCGCGCAGATGGAGGCGGGCCGCCAGACGATGCTGCTCGGGGCCGCGCACGGCTTCTACACGGCCGAGCTGTGCGGCCCGCAGCCGATGCCGTTTTCCGATGCGATCGACCTCGTGCTCGGCGAGGCCGCATTCGAATCCGAACGCCAGCACCGGCGCCTGCGCGCGCTGCTCGGCCGGCTGTGGCTGGAAGTCGAGGCCCAGCTCGATGCCGGCGAGGACTTCGAGCCGCTGCTGCATCAGATCGAAGGCGACGACGGCCAGCCGCAGACGCTGTTCGCGGACTGGTGCCTCGGCTTCATCGACGCCGTCGAGAACAGCGAGGCCTGGCAGGAACGGCTGGCCTCCGACGCCCCGCCCGACGAGATCGGCAGCCCCGAACAGCTGCTGGAGCAGCTGCCGGCCAGCGTCACCGTCGCGCTGACGCCGATCGTCACGCTCAGCTACCGCGGCCTCTGGGAGGCGCAGCAGATGGTGCTGAAGGAAGGCGGCGAACTCGATGAGCAGGACGCGCTCGACCTGCCGGCGGTTTTCCGCGACGAGGTCGCCGAACTCACGCCGCAGCAGGTGCAGACGATGATCGACCTGATCGGGCCGTGCGTGCTCAGGCTCGACGAGCTGAACGCCGACTGGCGCGCCGACAGCGACGCGGCGGCGCAGATGCCGGTGCGCGTCGACAAGATCGGCCGCAACGATCCATGCCCGTGCGGCAGCGGGCGCAAGTACAAGAAGTGCTGCGGCGCGGCCGCCAACGACCCCGGCGCCTGAAGCGTGCGGCAGGGGTTTGCGGAAGCAGCGCGGGAACGAAACGGCCCGGGAACGGCCGGCAGGACGGCTCAGGCGCTGCGCGCCGCCGCCACCAGCCGCACGCGGCTGCGCGTGGTCGGCACCGAATAGCCGCTCCCCTGGTCGCCGAGGCGCACGAAGGCGAGCACGCCGTCCAGGCGCTCGACGCGGCCGATCTCGCAGGTATCCCGCAGTTCGACGTAATCGCCGGGGCGCAGCAGCGGCAGCGCGCGACCTTCGCGGATCGCGGCCTCGACCTCTTCGGTCCAGTCGAGCTTCGACTTGCGGTTCGTTGCGGCGGAACGCGGCGCGGCGGATGAAGCCGCCTGGCTGCGGGCACGGTTCGGGGTCGTGTATTCGAAGCCGAGCGGTACGAGTTCGAGCGAGAGCATGCGCAGCCCTCCATGGCAAGGGGTGGGAAGATCGGTTCCGTGACCGGTGCATGCTAGGTCTGCCCGCCGTTCGCCGGCCAGCCTGCCGGAGCGCGCAATCGTGAACAGGTGTCACGATGCGCGCCCCCCGGGAACTCAGAGTCCCGATCCCCAGCGCCAGTCGGCGTCGGTGACCTCGGCTTCGAAGCGCTCCCATTCCTGGCGCTTGATCGCCGTGAAGATGCGCAGGCAGTCCGCCCCGAGCGCCTCGCGCAGGAATCCGGAGGCCTCGGCGCGCGTGATCGCCTCCCGCCAGCTCGCCGGCAGCCGCTCGCCGGCCTGCTCGTAGCCGTTGCCCCGGACCGGCGGTCCCGGCTCCTCGCCGGCCTCGATGCCGGCCCGCACCGCGGCCAGCACGACGGCGAGCACCAGATACGGATTGGCATCGGCGCCGGCGACGCGGTGCTCGATGTGCCGTGACGGCGCCGGCCCGGCCGGCACGCGCAGCCCGACCGAACGGTTGTTGATGCCCCAGAGCGGCGTCATCGGCGCGTAGCTGCCGGCCCGGTAGCGGCGGTAACTGTTGGCGTGCGGCGCGAACACCAGCTGGCAGTCCGGCATCGCCCGCGCCAGCCCGGCGATCGCGTGGCGCAGCAGCGGCGTGCCGGCCGGGTCTTCGGACGCGAAGCGGTTGCAGCCGTCGGCATCGGCGAGGCTGACGTGCACGTGCAGGCCGCTGCCGGAATGGCCGCTCAGCGGCTTGGCCATGAAGCTCGCGTGCCAGCCGTGGCGCGCGGCCGTGCCTTTCACCAGCCGCTTCCACAGGATCGCCTCGTCGGCGGCGCGCAGCGCATCGGCGCGGTGATGCAGCGTCAGCTCGTACTGGCCCGGCGCGAACTCCGAGATCGCGGTCTCCGACGGCACGCCCTGCACGGCCGCATGCGCGTGCAGCTCGGCGAGGAACTCCCCGACCGCGTCGAGCGCATCGAGCTCGTAGACCTGCGTCGCATGGGGCCGGCTGCTGACCGGGCGCGGCCGGCCCCCGGCGACCGAGGCGGCGTCGAACAGGTAGAACTCCAGCTCGCAGGCCACCACCGGCCTCAGGCCCAGGGCTTCGAGCGCGGCGACGCTGCGCACCAGCGCATGGCGCGGGTCGCCGGCGGCCGGCCGGCCGTCGAGTTCGTGCATGGTCAGCAGCGCCTGCGCAGTCGGCCGCGGCTGCCACGGCGCGCGCGCCAGTGTGCCCGGCACCGGCACGCACAGCCGGTCGGCATCGCCGTCGTCCCAGACCAGACCGCTTTCATGCACGTCGTGACCGAGCAGGTCGAGGCCGAGGATCGAGCCGGGCAGGTAGCGGCCGTGCGCATATACCGGCGGCAGCTCGTGCGGGCGCAGGCGCTTGCCGCGCGCCACGCCGTTGGCATCGGTCAGCAGCAGGTCGACGGCTTCGAGATCGGGGTGGGCGGCGAGGAAGCGTTCGGCCTCGCCGGCCGCAGCCGTGCCGGCATTCCCGGCAGCATTCTGGGCATTCATGATGCGGCTCCGGTGAGTTCGCCGAGTGCGGCATCGAGCACATCGAGCAGCCGCTCGAGGTCGGCCTCCCGGTGCTCGGGACTCAGCAGCAGCATGTTGTGGAAGGGCGTCACCAGCACGCCGCGGTTCAGCCAGTACAGGTGCAGCAGCCGTTCGAGCGCCGGATCGGCGGCGGCGAGCGATTCCGCGGCGCTGCGCGGCGGCTGCGGCCGGAACACCAGCTCCTGACGCGCGCCGAGGCGCACCACGCACCACGGCAGCCGGTAGCGGCCGATCAGGCGTTCGAGGCCGTGCTGCAGCTGCCCGGCGAGCGCGAACATGCGCGCGTAGGCGGCATCGGTCATGACCTCCTCGAGGTTGGCGCGCACGACGGCGAGCGTCAGCGCCCCGGCCGACAGCGTCGTGCCGAGGCCGGAATGCCCGTCGGCGACCGGCTGCCGCACGCCTGCCAGCGCGCGCTCGACCCCGGCACTCAGGCCCCAGGCCGCCGCCGGCAGGCCGCCGGCGAGCGGCTTGCCGAGCGTGACGAAATCCGGCGCGAGCCCCCAGGCACGCGTGCAGCCGCCGGGGCCGGCGCTGATCGTGTGCGTCTCGTCGATCGCGAGCAGCGTGCCGTGGCGGCGGGTCGCGGCGCGCAGGTGCGCGTGGAAACCGGGCTGCGGCAGCACCAGTCCGGCGTTGGTCAGCGCCGGCTCGGTCAGCACGACGGCGATGTCGCCGCCCGCGAGCGCGGCATCGAGGCCGTCCGGATCATCGAAGCCGACGACGACGGTATGCGCGGCGCAGTCGAAGGCCGGGCCGAGCTGGCCGGGCCGCGGCCGGCTGGCACCCTCAGGCCCGAGGCGCACCAGCGTCTCGTCGACGGCGCCGTGGTAGCAGCCGTCGAACACCAGAATCTTCCGGCGGCCGGTCACGGCGCGCGCGACGCGCAGAAGGAAGCGGTTGGCGTCCGAGGCCGTGGTCGCGAACTGCCAGTACGGCAGCCCGAAGCGCTGCGCGAGGTTCCCGGCCACGGCGATCGCATCGGCGCCCGGCAGCATCGTCGTGTAGCCGAGGCCGGCCCGCGCGCGCAGCATTGCCGCGACCGGCTGCGGCGCGTGACCGAACATCGCGCCGGTGTCGCCGAGACAGAAGTCGGCGTAGTCGCGGCCGTCGGCATCGCGCAGCTGCGCACCGGCGGCTGAATCGAGGAACAGCGGGAAGTCCAGGCCCCAGTCGCTCATCCAGTGCATCGGCACGCCACCGGGCAGATGCGCGCAGGCCTCGCGGGCGAGCCGGGCGGAAACGGGGTGCTCATCCCTGTAGCGCTGCCTCTCCCTGGTCGCGAGCGCGGACACGCGCCCGGATTCGATGCCGGCAGGACTCAAGGTTTCAGCTCCGACGGGAAGGAAGCCTCCGACTATAGAACCGCCGGGACAGCGTTCCGGCCCCGGCGCGCTCGCGCTGTCAGCCGCGCGTGCCGCTGCCGTCGCGGGGGCTTCGGGTATCATGCCGGGCTTTCCAAGGACCGCCGGGGCGGGAGGACGCTGTGTACGAACTGGTCAAGGCCGGTGGCTGGGTGATGGTGCCGATCCTCGCCTGCTCGGTGCTCGCCCTCGCGATCATCCTCGAACGCGCCTGGGCGCTGCGCCGCGCGCGCGTGCTGCCGCCGTCGCTGGTCGCCGACCTGCGTCACTGGGCCGAGCAGGGCGGGCTGCAGCTGCGCACGCTCGATGAGCGCACGGCGCGCTCGCCGCTCGGGCGCGTGGTGTTCACGGCGCTCGCCAACCGCCACCTCGGCCGCGAGGTGGTCAAGGAGTCGATCGAGGACACCGGCCGGCACATCGTCTTCGAGCTGGAGCGCTTCCTGAACACGCTCGGCACGATCGCGACCATCGCGCCGCTGCTCGGCCTGCTCGGCACGGTCTCGGGCATGATCAACATCCTCGGCGTGGTCGGCACGCACGGCAGCGGCGACTTCAAGCTGATGGCGAGCGGCATGTCCGAGGCGCTGGTGGCGACCGCCTCCGGCCTGCTGGTGGCGATCCCGGCCGTCGCCGGCTACCGCTGGCTGCGCGGGCGCGTCGACGAACTCGTCGTCGGCCTCGAAAAGGAGGCGCTGCTGCTCGTCGATCTGCTGCAGGCCGGGCGGCCGGCATGAAGTTCCGCGCCCGCCGCAGCGAGGAACCCGAGGTCATGCTGATCCCGATGATCGACGTGATGCTCGTGCTGCTGATCTTCTTCGTCGCGACCACGACCTTCGTGCGCGAGACCGGCGTCGATCTCGAACTGCCGAGCATCGACCAGCCCGTGCGCCCGCACGAGGACCGGCCGCTGGTGCTGAACATCGACGCCGGCGGCCGCTACGCGCTCGGCGACACGCCGCTCGCGCAGCAGACCGAGGCCGCGCTGCTCGCGGCGCTGCGCGAAGCGAAGGCGAACGCCGGCGCCGACACGCGCCTGATCATCAGCGCCGATCGCAACACGCCGCACCAGTACGTGGTCACGGCGCTCGACCTGGCCGGCAAGGCCGGGCTCGGCTCGATCGGCATCGCCGCGCTGCCGAAAGACGGCCCGCAGCCCTGAGCCGTCGCGCCCCCGCGTACTGGTCGCGGCGCGGCCCGCTCGCGATCGCGCTGCTGGCGCCCGCCGGCCTGTACGCGGTGCTCACGGCGCTGCGCCGGCTCGCCTACCGGTGCGGCTGGCTCGCCAGCGAGCGCCTGCCGGTGCCGGTGGTCGTGGTCGGCAATATCTCGGTCGGCGGCACCGGCAAGACGCCGCTGCTCGCGATGCTCGCCGAAGCCCTCAAGGCCCGCGGCTACCGGCCCGGCCTGATCGCCCGCGGTTACGGCGGGCGCTCGACGCACTGGCCGCGCCTGGTCGATGCGGACTCGGACCCGCTGGAAGTCGGCGACGAACCGGTACTGCTTGCGGGCCTCACCGGCTGCCCGATGGCGGTCGGCCCGGACCGGCCGGCGGCGGCGCGCCGGCTGCTCGCGGAGCATCCCGAACTCGACCTGCTGCTCGCCGACGACGGCCTGCAGCATTACCGGCTGGCGCGCGATCTGGAGATCGCCGTCATCGACGGCCGCCGCCGCCACGGCAACGGCTGGCTGCTGCCGGCCGGGCCGCTGCGCGAGCCGGTCTCGCGGCTGGCGACGGTCGATTTCGTCGTGATCAACGGCGAAGGCGGCAGCGTGCAGCCCGGCGAATACGCGATGCGCGTCGAAGGCGACACCTGCGTGAACCTCGCCGATCCGACGCTGACCCGGCCGCTCGCGGCGTTTCGCGGACGGCGATGCCTGCATGCGCTCGCCGGCATCGGCGATCCGCAGAAGTTCTTCGCGAGCCTCGAAGCCGCCGGACTGGCCTTCGAACGCCACCCGTTCGCGGATCATCACGCCTGCCGCCCGGACGAACTCGACTTCGGCCCCGGGACCACGACGCTGATGACCGGCAAGGATGCCGTAAAATGCCGCGGCTTCCCGGGCAACCAAGCGCGCTGGTGGCTGGCCGTGCAGGCCGTCACCGAACCCGATCTGGCCGCGGCCCTGGCCGCGCGCCTGCCCCCGCCCCGCTCCGCCGCCGAGACCTGAGCCATGGACAAGAAACTCCTCGACATCCTCGTCTGCCCCGTCAGCAAGGCGCCGCTGGTCTATGACAAGGAGCGTCAGGAACTCAAGTGCAAGGCGAGCCGCCTCGCCTACCCGGTGCGCGACGGCATCCCGGTCATGCTCGAAGCCGAAGCCCGGCGCATGGCCGACGATGAACCGGTCTGAACGCCGATGACCGATGCCACGGTTGATTTCCGCGTCGCGATCCCGGCGCGCTACGCCTCGACCCGCCTGCCCGGCAAGCCGCTGCTCGCGATCGCCGGCCGGCCGATGATCGAGCACGTCTGGCGGCTGGCCTGCGCGAGCGGCGCCCGCGAGGTCGTCATCGCCACCGACGACGAACGCATCCGCACCGCGGCCGCGGGCTTCGGCGCCGAGGTGGTGATGACGCGCGCCGATCACGCCTCCGGCACCGACCGCCTCGCCGAAGTCGCAGAACAACGCGGCTGGCCGGACGAGGCGATCGTCGTCAACGTCCAGGGCGACGAACCGCTGCTGCCGCCGGCACTGGTGCGCCAGACCGCCGAAGCACTCGCCGCCGACGCGCTCGCCGGCATCGCGACGCTCGCCGCGCCGCTCGCCGCGCACGAACTGTTCGATCCGAACGCCGTGAAGGTGGTCTGCGCCGCCGATGGCCGGGCGCTGTACTTCAGCCGCGCCACGATCCCCTGGGACCGCGACCGCTTCGCGCGCGGTGAACGCGAGCCGGACCCGGCGCTGCCGTACTGGCGGCACATCGGCCTGTATGCGTATCGCGCCGGGGTGCTGCGCGCGTATCCGCGACTGGCACCGTCGCCGCTGGAGCGCGCCGAAACGCTGGAGCAGCTGCGGGCGCTGTGGCACGGCATCGCGATCCGCGTGCTGTTCACCGACCCGGCACCGCCGGCCGGCGTCGACACGGCCGAGGACCTGCGCCGTGCCGAAGCCGCGCTCGGCGGCTAGAGCGCGGCGAGCAGCGCCGGCAGGCCGGGCAGCAGCGGGTTCAGCGCATCGCCGCGCGGACTGAGCAGCGCTACCGTATGGGTCTCGACGGCGCGGCGCGTGGCCTCGCCATACTGGTTGGCCTGGATCGACGGCTCGGCGCCGACGGCTTCGAGCACCAGCGACGGACCTTCGGGCAGCAGCTCGACGATCCGGCAACGCTGGCCGAGCCAGTCGAGTTCGCGGCCGATCAGGCCGGTGAGTCGGGCAGTATCGGGCAGGGGCATCGGAGGTGCCTGGCGGCAGGAGGACGGTGATGGGATTGTGGCAACGCCTCGGCAGTGTGTTCAAGAACGACCGTCAGGCCTCGCAGCCGCTGCGGCGCGATCCGAAGGTCGCGGTGCGCGTGCTGATGGTCTGTCTCGGCAATCTGTGCCGCTCGCCGACCGCCGAGGCCGTGCTCGCGCACCTCGCCGTGCAGGCCGGGCTCGGCCGGGTCATCGAGATCGACTCCTGCGGACTGTCGGCCAGCAACCGCGGCGAACCACCAGACCGGCGCGCGCGCGAGGCCGCCGCCCGGCGCGGCTACTCGATGGACGACCTGCGCACGCGCCGCTTCGATCGCGACGACCTGAACTACTTCGAATACGTGATCGCGATGGACCGCGAGGTGCTGGAAACCCTGCAGGGCTACTGCATGACGCCGGTCCAGGACGCGAAGCTGCACTTGCTGCTCGACTACGCCCCGCAACTGCCCGAGCGCGAGGTGCCGGACCCGTACTTCGGCGGACGCAGCGGCTTCGAGCGCGTGCTCGACCTGATCGAACCGGCCGCAACCGGCCTGCTCGCCCACCTGCGCCGCGAATACCGGCTCTGAGTCCGGTCATGCCGCGGCCGAGCGAAAGCGGTGCCGGTGCCGGCTTTGCGTGTCGTGCCTTGCCGAGGCATGTCACGGAATCCGAGGAATCCATGGATTTGCCCGGGCCGGCAGCACGCAGGATGCGCTGAGGAACGAAGCACATCGTTCGCGCAAAGCGCTGGAAGGCACGGGAATCTCGATCTCGGCCCGAATTTCGCGAGCGGTGCGCCTCCTGCGCCGGCACATCCTGCGGCTGGGCCGCGCAGACAGCACGAAGGGGCGCCGGAAAGTCCGGCGCCCCTTCTTTGCTGCTGGCGCTCCGCGGGCTGCTGCGTCAGCGCGCCGCCTGCGGCGGGGTCGGCTCGCCGTCGCTGCCGGCCGTGCCGGTTTCGGTCGCAGCCAGCGCTTCCGGCGGCGTGACCGGCGGCTCGACAAGCTCAGGCTCTGCTGCCGGTCCGGGGCTTGCCGGGGCCTCGGCCGCTGCAGCCGCTTCGGGTGTCTGAACCGGCGTTTCAGCCGGCGCTTCGCCCGACGCGCTGGTGTCGTCCGCGTCCGTCACCGTCGTTGCGGCCGCTTCGGTACCGGCCAGCACCTCCGGCGTCGTGACCGGTGCCTCGGGCAGCACGGGCTGCGGCGCATCGACCGGCAGCGGCGGCACGACGACTTCAGGCTGCCCGTCCGGCGCGGCCTCGATGGCCGGCGTGTCCGTCGCCCCGGCCATTTCCGGGACCGGCGCTTCGGTTACGGCTACGGCAGCTTCGACCACCGTGTCGCCGGCCTCGACATCGCCCATGACCTCGGCTGGCGTCTCCGGCGCTTCGGCCGGCATATCGGCGATGGCACCGGCAGCGACCTGCGCCTCGCCGAGGATGTCGGCAACCGCTTCGGCCACGGCCTCGGCGATGCCGCCGTCGACGACCGGCACCGGCGCATCCTCCGGCACCGCCGCATCTTCCGGCACCGGTTCCGGCACCGGCGCATCTTCCGCGACCGGCGCGGTTTCGGCAGGCACTGCGGCTTCGGCCGGTGCATCGGTGGCCGCCGCCGGCGCCTCGACCGGAGCCGCGGCTTCGGGCACAGGCGCCGGGGTTTCGACCGGAACGCTGCCGGCGGCCGCTTCCATCGTTGGCTCCGCTGCGGTCGTCCCGGCGGCATCGGTCGTGACCGGCGCCTCGCCCGCCACCGCCTCCGCTGCGCCGGCCACGGCGACCGCGGTCACGGCAGCAGTCGCCAGGCCGGTGACCGGCTCCGGGGCTCCGGTGACGGCATCGGCGTTGGCCAGCGTGCCGCGCGGCAGGCGCGGCCGGCCGTTGCGCACGTAGCGACCGGCCGGCACCGCGAAGCTGCTGCGCGCCGGTGCGGCTTCGACGGACTCGACAGCTTCGGTGGTTTCGGTGGTTTCGGTGGTTTCGGTGGACGCGAAGGATTCACCGCCACCGGCCTCGACCGCGGCGCCCGCTTCGGCCGCCGCGTCACCGCCCTCGCCGGCTTCCAGCTCGGCGCCGGTTCCGGCTTCGCGCTCGTTGCCGCGACGGCGACGACGGCCACCGCGACGGCCGCGACGACCGCCGCGCGCTTCATCACCGGCATCGTCGCCACCGGCCCCATCCCCGGCTTCCGCCGGAGCGCGCACG
>NZ_DAOLKE010000097.1:0-11176 GCF_035331805.1 Plasticicumulans sp.
GTGCAGCGGCCGTGTTGGCCTTTTCGTGCTGCTGCGGACGATTCCCCTTACGCAGTCGCCGTGCCAGCCGGATGCACCGGGAAGGCATCCAGACAAGTCAATGTTTATGTTCATCTTTTATCAGGAGCCGGCGGATTGCCGGGTTCGCGTCCGGCGCTCCGTCCCGCCACGGCCACGGGATTTCGCGGGCTGACGCGCCCGATCGCGGCTGACTTCACGCGCAGCCACCTGCCCCCGGGTGCCCCTGCCGTCCGGGAAGCACGCTCCGCGTGCAGCAGCGGATGGCCACGCTTTCAGGCGGTGCATTCCGGATCATCCGGCGTGCAGGCGCCCTGCAGCCCGGATTCCGGTGCGGGGGGCTTCGGATGATTTTTTTTCAAGGGTGTCCGGGCAAGCGCTGGCGGTGACGGAGCGGCGCAGCGCGTGCGTGAGCCTTGGCTGCCGCGCAGGAACCCAAGCGGAAAAGTGTAAGAAAACCCGATGAAACAGCATCTTCCGGCAAGCCTGCCGAATGCCGCCGGCCGCCCTGCATGGCGACCAGACCACGATGGAACCGGGTCCGGCCGACGGCATGGCTGCTCAGATTCTTCACTTTGTACCGGTACTTAGCACGACTGATGCATGAATGTTTCAGGAGGGTGCCGGCGGCGGTCAGCAACCTTACGCCGCATCCGGCATCACTTTACATTTGTAAATTCTGCTGAATATGCTGCAATGCAATGCACAGGACGTGCGTTGAGTAATGACTCTAGTGTCATTAAGATTTATTCACATTTCCTCACCCCCCATGCCGGAGGACCGATGAGCCATGGAAGCCCTCGATCTGAACAAGACTGACCTGCGCCGCACCACGTCCTACCAGCTGCACCGGCTCGCGCTGCTGCTGGTCGACCGGCTCGATCGTGAACAGCAGCGCGCCAACCTCGTGGCCGAGGTGCGCAAATGGCGGCTGCGCCGGCGCATGCGCATGATCGTGTCCGAACTGCTGAGCCGCCGCAGCCTCGACGAAGTGCTGTCGATGGCCGCCGCGAGCGCTTCCGATGCCCATCCGCAGGAACGCAGCGGCGAACTGTCGCGCCGCTACGTCGAGATGATCCGCAGCTTCCACGCCTGATCCCCCCGCTGCCGGCCCGCAGAGGGCCGGCGGGTATCCCGCGCTACGGCCGGCAGAGCGCTGCCCTGTCAGATCGCTTCCGGTGATGCGCACCGGTCTCCGCCCGGTCATCAGAAACCTGTTCCTGCTGCGGAAGCGGCAGCACGCTATATGATGGTATAAAAATTATATTTTTAGCGGCTTTCCTCAGCCGTTTTCGATGTTCAGCGTCAGGAAGTGCGTCGAGCAGGAGATGCACGGGTCGTAGCTGCGGATCAGCCGTTCGCAGCCGTGGCGCAGGCGCTCGTCGGACTGGTCGAGGCGGCTGGCGGCGTACTCGTGCAGGTCGGCCTCGATCTGGCGCTGGTTGACCGAGGTCGGGGCGACGATCTTCGCGTCGGTGATCACGCCGTCGGCGGCGAGCGTGTAGCGGTGATAACAGAGGCCGCGCGGGGCCTCGGTGGCGCCGTAGCCGGTGCCGGCGCGCGGCGGGCAGTCGATGGCCGGAGCCTCGGGCACGCGGTATCCGTCGATCAGCCGGCGCGCCTCGCCGAGTGCGTACAGCACCTCGATCACACGCGCGAGGATGGACTTGAACGGGTTGCGGCAGCCGGGCTCCAGTCCGATCTGCCCGGCGAGCCGGGCCAGCTCCGGCGGCAGCCGGTCGCGGTTCAGGTGCAGGCGCGCCAGCGGCCCGACGTGCACCGGCGTGCCGCCGTCGCTGCGCTGGCTCTGCAGCGCGGTCGAATGGCGGACATGGGTTTCGGTGAGCAGCCCGTCATAGCCTTCGAGCGGCAGGTCGATGCCGCGCGAGCTGACCAGCCGGCCTTCGGTGATCGCGTATTCCTCGTCGTGGCGCAGCGCCAGGAACTCGCAGTCGACCGTGAAATCCGGGAAGGCCAGCCGCGTGAGCTGATCGAGCTGACGCAGCATCGCATCGGTGGCCTGCCCGATGTCCGGCAGCAGCGCCTGCAGCGCCTCGGCATCGGGCGCGCGCCAGAAGCCGCCGACCTTCAGGTTCACCGGGTGAATCTCGCGACCGCCGATCACGCGCATCAGCGCGTTGCCGAGCTTGCGGATGCGCAGGGCCGCCTGGACCGTATCGCGGTGGCCGGCCTCGGCAAGCGCGACGGCATCGGGCATGCCGAGGAAATCCGGCAGATGCAGCAGGAAGACGTGCAGCGCGTGGCTCTCGATCCATTCGCCGCAGTAGATCAGCCGGCGCAGCGCCCGCAGTCCGGCCCCGACCTGCACGCCGCAGGCATCCTCCATCGCCTGCGCAGCCCCGAGCTGGTACGCGATCGGGCAGATGCCGCAGATGCGGGCGCTGATGTCCGGGGCCTCGCGGAAATCGCGCCCGCGCAGCAGCGCCTCGAAGAAGCGCGGCGGCTCGTAGATGCGCAGCTGCACGTCGAGCAGCCGGTCGCCGCGCACGCGCAGCGTCAGCGCCCCCTCGCCCTCGACGCGCGCGAGCGTGCCGACCTCGATGCGCCGTGTGCGCTCGCCGTCCATGTCCGGTTCCCGCGGCTTCAGCCGCCACCGGCGCGGCGGAAGGCGCCGGCGCCGGCGTTGAAGGTGTGCCAGAAGCGCCGGACCGCCGGCGGGTCGAGGCCGAGTTCGCCGAGCTTCACGGCGAGGGCATCGGTATTCGGCGCCTCCTTCGGTCCGAAGCAGCCGTAGCAGCCGCGCGCGAAGCCCGGGCACAGCGCCCCGCAGCCGGCCTGCGTGACCGGGCCGAGGCAGGGGGTGCCCTGCGCAACCGTCACGCAGACCTGGCCGGCGCGCTTGCACTCGGTGCAGACCGCAGCCGACGGGATCGACGGCCGGCGACCGCGCAGCAGCGCGTCGAGCAGCGCAAGCAGCTGGCGCTGGTCGATCGGGCAGCCGCGCAGCTCGTGATCGACCGGCACGTGCGCGGCGATCGGCGTCGACTCGGCGAGCGTGTCGAGGTACTCGGGCCGGGCGTAGACGAGGTGCGCAAACTCGGCGACATCGCGGAAATTGCGCAGCGCCTGGATGCCACCGCTGGTCGCGCAGGCGCCGATCGTCACCAGCCGCCGGGCGCTGCGCCGGACCCTGCGGATGCGCTCGCGATCGTGCGCGGTCGTGATCGAGCCTTCGACCAGCACGATGTCGTACGGCCCCGGCTGCATCGCCGACGAGGCTTCCGGGAAGTACGCGATCTCGACCGCCTCGCACACGGCCAGCAGTTCGTCCTCGCAGTCGAGCAGCGACAGCTGGCAGCCATCGCAGGAGGCGAACTTGAACACGGCCAGCCGCGGCCGGGACGGATTCCTTGCGGTATTGCGCGCTGCGTTCACAGCCCGTCCACCGTCATCAGCGCCTCGATGACATCGAAGCGGAACACCGGCCCGTCGCGGCAGACGAAATGCGGCCCGAACTGGCAGTGGCCGCACAGGCCGACCGCGCACTTCATGTTGCGCTCCATCGACACGTGGATGCGCTCGCGGCGGACGCCGCGCGCCAGCAGCGCCCGCGCCGTGTGGCGCATCATGATTTCCGGGCCGCAGACCAGCGCGAGCGTGTGCTGCGGGTCGTAGCCGCCGCCCTCGACCAGCCGCGGCACGACGCCGACGCGCCCGGCCCAGTCCTGCGTCGCGCGATCGACGGTCACATCGACCAGCAGGTCGAACTGGCCGCGCCAGCGCCTGAGTTCATGGCGGTACAGGATGTCGGCCGGCGTGCGCGCACCGTAGAAGATGCAGACCTGTCCGAAGCGCTGGCGATGACGCAGCACGTGCAGGATCGCCGGGCGCAGCGGCGCAAGTCCGACGCCGCCGGCGACGATGACCAGATCGCAGCCCTCGGCCTCGGCCCCGGACACCGGCCAGCACGAACCGAACGGTCCGCGCACGCCGAGCACGTCACCGGGCACGAGCCGGCGCATCGCCTCGGTGACCGGCCCGACCGCGCGGATCGTGTGCACGAGCGGGCCGTCGGCTTCGGGATCGCCGCTGATGCTGATCGGCACCTCGCCGAGCCCGAAGGCGTAGAGCATGTTGAACTGCCCGGGCAGGAAGCGCAGCGGCGCGCCGCCGGCGGTCGGCTGCAGTTCGAGCGTGAAGGTGTCGGACAGCTCGCGGCGCACGCGCTCGATGCGCCAGGGCTCCGGCAGCCACAGCGCGGGATCGGCCCCGCCGGGCGTGGCGTTCATCAGCCGCGCCCGCCCTGCGGCCGGGCATACAGGTCGGCGAGCTGCAGGCGCGCGGCCTGCAGCCGCCGGCCCATGACCGGCACGAAGCGCCGCAGCAGCGCGTAGCCGAGCGCCGGGTCCGAATCGAGCTTGTCGCGCAGGCAGTGCGCATCGAGCGCGACCACGCGCACCAGCGTCTGCGCGCGCGCGTCCATGCTCCAGCAGAACGGCGGCAGCAGCCACGACCAGCCGACGATGTCGCCTTCGCCGAGCGTGTCGAAGATCAGCGGTTCACGCCCCGGCGCGCGCAGCTCCAGCGTCACGCGGCCGTGGCGCAGCAGATAGAACTGATCGGCCGCCTCGCCCTCGCGAAACAGCCAGGCCCCGGCCTCGACCACGACGTTGCGTCCGCAGCCGGCCACGAACGCCGCCTGCTCCGGCGCCATGCCGGCGAAGAACGGATGCTCCAGCAGCATCCGGTCCAGCCCTGCGATCTCGACCATGCCTGCGACTCCGGTGTTCGTGGCGGCAGCAAGGAGCGGCGGGAGCGGCAGCCGGTACGGGTCGTCCCGCCCGTCTGCCGTCGTCCTGCCGGGGAATCATTCGCGCCGGTCTGTCCTGTCTCCTGCCTCATGCTTCACTGCCGGCCACCGCCGCCGCTTCCACGGTCAGGTCGATGCCGACCGGGCACCAGGTGATGCAGCGCCCGCAGCCGGTGCAGCCCGAAGTGCCGAACTGCGTGTGCCAGTACGCGAGCTTGTGCAGCAGCCACTGGCGGTAGCGGGCCGCGGGATCGGCGCGCACGTTGCCGCCGACGATGTACGAGTGTTCGAGATCGAAGCACGAATCCCAGCGCCGCACGCGCTCGGCCGTCGTGCCGCTCAGGTCGGTGCGATCCTCGATCGTCGAGCAGAAGCAGGTCGGACAGACCAGCGTGCAGTTCGCGCAGCCCAGGCAGCGCGCGGCCACCTGCTGCCAGTGCCGGTGTCCGGGCCGTGCGGCCAGGCGTTCGGCGAGCCCGCCGGTATCGAGCTGCCGCCCCATGCGCGTCGCCGCCTGCGCCAGCGCCTGCTCGACGCGGGCCTGATCTTCCGGCGTGCAGGCTTCGATCGGCAGCCGCGCGAGCAGCTTGCGACCGGCCGCACTGCCGGACTCGACCAGATACGAGGGCGTGCCGGCATCGAGCCATTCGGTCAGCCTCAGGTCGAAGGCGCCGCGCGCCTGCGGTCCGGTCTCCATCGACGCACAGAAGCAGGTGCCGCCCGGCTCCAGGCAGTTGATGGCGATGATCAGCGTCGCCTCCCGGCGCGCGCAGTACGCGGGGTCGTGCGCGAAGATGCGGTCCTGGATCGCGATCGCCGCCAGATCGCAGCCACGCACGCCGAGAAACGCCCGCAGCGGCGCCGTCGGCGTCGCCGACAGCGTGAAGCCGCCGTCCTGGTCGTCGCGCACGGCCCGGAACAGGACTTCCTCGGGCAGGAACAGCCAGCGCTTCCACGACAGCGGCCCGGTCACATGACCGAAGCGCGCGCTGTCGGCCCTGGGCACGACGCGGTACTGCGCGGCTTCCTGGGCGGTGTCGCTCCAGCCGACCGGCAGGTCTTCGAGACGATGGAGGATGCCGAGCGTGATCGCACCGTCGCGCAGCCGCGGACCGATGATCTCGCGCCGGTCCGCCCACAGCACATGCAGCAGCACGGCAAGGCCGGCCAGACTCAGGCGCTGCATGGTGGATCGCCCTCCGCTTGCGGATGGATCAGAGACCGGATCCTGTCGGCCGCGGCCCGTCTGCGGGCCGGTCGGGCCATGCGTGCGCTGCCGCCGGAAACTCCCCCCCGGTGAGTCGCGCAGCCAGATGCCTCGTCGCCGCGGCCACGGCCGGGCTCAAACCCGTGCCGAGGCACCAGCACTCGCCGCACACCGCGAGCAGCACCAGTTCGCTCGGCAGCAGGCCGAGCGCCCGGGCCAGTCTCACGGCGGTGGCAAGCCCCGTCGCGTGTGTCGAGGTCTGCCGCGTCTGCGCCGGCAGCACCGCACGCAGCCCGTCGAGCCGGACGATTGTCCCCGCAGGCCAGTCAGCCTGCGCGGCATCGACCACGATCACCCGCTCGGCCCCCACCCAGCGCATGATCAGGTCGGTCGCTTCTCCCGTCGCCTGCTCGATCCGCCATCCGGGCGGCGGGTTCGCGCTGAGCAACCGGGCGACTTCGAGACCGGCGGCATCATCGCCGCGGGCCTCGCTGCCGATGCCGATCAGGAGCGTGATTCCCGTCGTCTTCATGGCACCTGAACCCTAGCGCCGACCGATGCGCCTCGCCATGCACTGCGGATCATGAAAGCCGCTTCATTGATGCAGCGCAACTCCCTGATGAATATGGAAGATGCTCCCCGGGTTCGCGCTGCCGGCAGCCGCAATGAGGCCGCCTGCGCATTGCACGGCGGAGGGCACGAGCGCTGCTGCGCGTCCGATTCGTCCGTGCCGCGTGACGGCTACGCTGCTGCGTGGTCGTATCTGCCGCCGCCAGCGCGGCCTCACGTGTCCCCGTCCTCCGGAGTCCGCCATGCCTGCCGTTCACCGCCCTGCCCTCGCCGTGCTGCTCGCCCTCGTCGCCTCCGGCGCCACGGCAGCCCCCGATCTGCCCAAACGCAAGCCCGGCCTGTGGGAGACCACCGTGTCGATGCCGGCCATGCCCGGCGGCGCGATGCCGGCCATCAAGATGTGCATCGACGAGAAGACCGACGATCTGGTCGGCGGCCCGAACGGCGTCGGCCGCGAGAACTGCGAGCAGGTCGACATCCGCCGCGAAGGCGCGCGCTACGTGATCGAGTCGAAGTGCCGCTTCGGCGAGACGAAGACGCACACGACCGGCTGGTTCGAGGGCAGCTTCGACAGCGACTACAAGGGCGAGCTGAACACCGAATACAGCCCGCCGATGCAGGGCATGAAGAACGGCAAGGTGCTGATCGCCGGGCGCTGGCTCGGCGCCTGTCCGGCCGACATGCAGCCCGGCGACCTGCTGATGCCGAACGGCATGAAGGTCAATCCGTCGAAAATGCCGCAGGGCCAGCCGAAGCCCTGAAACCCGGCGCACGCCCGGGGCCCTGATGCCGCAGCGCCGGCCAGGCCCCGGTCCGGCAAGCGCCCGGGTCGCGTCTCCGCTGCTTCCTCGCGCGGCAAAACGCGAGGGAGCAGGAGACAGACCCGACATGGAGGAGTGACGGACTTTCAGTCGCGCTGGAGCGCGAACACGATCAGCGCGCCGCCGCTCTTGTAGCCGAACAGCGAATTGCCGCCGGCGGCGACGGCGACGTACTGCACGCCGTCGACCTCATACGTGACCGGCGGCGCGTTGACGCCGGCCCCGCACTGGAAGCGCCACAGCCGCTCGCCGGTGGCGGCATCGAAGGCATCGAAAAACCCGTCGCCCTCGCCGGTGAACACCAGCCCGCCGGCGGTGGCGAGCACGCCGCCGATCAGCGGCTTGTCGGTGCGCTGCTGCCAGCGGATGCGGCCGCCCTCGCGCGTCGCGATCGCCGTCAGCGTGCCCCAGTTCGGCTCATCGACCGGTTTCAGCTCGGTGTAGCGCAGCGCCTCGCCGCCTTTGGTGCCGGCGATCTCGCGCAGCGTGTAGCGGATCGGGATGTGCGCGGCCGCGACGTAGGCCAGACCGCTCGCCGGATCGAAAGCCACCGGCGACCAGCTCGCACCGCCGACCGCACCGGGCGCGATGCGCGTGCCTTCCGCCGTCGGTGCGGCAAAGAGATTCTCCTGCGGCACGAAGGCCTCGGACTTGAACAGCAGCGCCCCGCTGCGGCGCTCATGCGCATAGAACCAGCCGAGCTTCGACGCCTGCCCGACCGCCGCCACCGGGCCCTTGTCCGTCGGCAGCTCGAACAGCAGCGGCGGGCTGGCCACGTCATAGCCCCAGAGATCATGCGGCACCTGCTGGAAGTGCCACTTCAGCGTGCCGGTGCCGGCATCGAGTGCGGCGAGCGATACCGTATAGAGGTTGTCCCCGGGGCGGGAGCGGTCGTCCATCTGCGGCGACGGGTTGCCGATGCCGACGTACAGCAGGCCGCTCACGGCATCGTAGGCCGGCGTCGTCCACGCCGAACCGCCGCCGTAGCGGGCGGCATCGGGATATTTCCCGAGTTCGGCCTGCTCGCGGGCGGGATCGCGCGGCAGCGCCACCCCGTCCGGCGTCGTGCTGCGGAAGCTGCCTTCCCAGCCGCTCGCCGGCACCGTGTCGAACTGCCAGACGCGCCTGCCCGTCTGCGCGTCGAAGGCGGCATAGAAGCCCGGCCGGCCATAGCGGCCGGCGAAACCGACGACGGTGCCGACCGGCGCGTTCGGGGTTTCGGCTTCGAGGTGCAGGCCGTAGCCGACGCCGGTGATGCCGACGATGACCTTGCCGTCCACCACCAGCGGCGCCATGTTGACGCCGATGCCGGTGCTGCCGGTTGCCGACGGCCGCGTCGCAGCCTTGCCGGCATCGAGCTGCCCGACGCTCTCGGTCGGTCCCTCGTCGGTGGCGACGGCCACATCCCATACCGGCTTGCCGCTGGCGGCATCGAGCGCGATCAGCCGCGCATCGACGGTGCCGATGAACACCTTGCCGTAGGCCACCGCCACGCCGCGACTCGCCGGGCCGCAGCACATCTTCGGCGTGCGCCGCTGGTGTTCGTAGCGCCACAGCTCGCGGCCGCTGGCGGCGTCGATCGCCGCAACGTGATCGAAGGGCATCGACAGGTACAGCACGCCGTCGACGACGATCGGCGTGGCCTGGAACGAGGCCGTCGTGCCGGTCTGGTAGATCCACTTCGGCACCAGCCGGCCGATGGTCTCGCGGTTGATCTGCGTGAGCGGCGAAAAGCGCTGCTGACCGTAGTCGCGGCCATACGAGAGCCAGTTGCCGGACTCCTGCGCCGCATCGCGCAGGCGCGCATCGTCGACGGCACCGGCCAGCGCCGGCGCGGCAAGGCCGAATGCCGACAGCAGCACAAGGATTCGATGCATGGCACTGCCCTCTGCGGCGGGATCGGGGCATCCCGGAACGTGCCGGGCACTGTAGCCGCAGGCGCCGGCACGCGCCGCCAGCCCTTGCACCCCGGCCGGTCCGACTGAACCGCGTGCCGGGGCATGGCTCGAAACAGCCGGTGCCCGCAGCGCACTGCGCTGCTGCGCACCGGCTGCGCTCCCCGCTGCGGCCCGACGACGACAACGACAAGACTGCCCGGAGTCCGCCGGCGATGAACGAAGCCCTGCATGCCCTCGAAACCGGCGCCCGCCTCGGCTATCTGGCCCGTGCCGTCGTCTACTTCATGATCGGCACGCTGGCGCTGATGGCCGGGCTCGGCTACGGCGGCGAGACCGAGGATCCGAAGGACGCGCTGCGTGACCTGTTCCGCCAGCCGTTCGGCGAGGTGCTGGTCATCGCCGCCGCCGCCGGGCTGGCGGGTTACGGACTCTGGCGGCTGCTGATGGCGGTGCGTGATCCCGAACATGCGCTGTACGCCGATGAAGGCCGCGCGCAGCGCATCGGCCGCCGGCTCGGCTATGTCGGCAGCGGCCTCGCCAACCTGTCGCTGGCCGCATTCGCGCTGAGCCTGCAGTTCCCGCGCCTCGTGCCGTTTGGCCACGGCGGCAGCGGCGACGGCACCCGCGACTGGACGGCGCGGCTGTTGCGCGTTCCGGCCGGCGAATGGCTGGTGGCCGGGGTCGGCGTGGTGTTCCTGATCACCGCCGCGGTCTTCGCCGTGCGCGCCTGGAAGGCCGGTTTCTGCAAGACCCTCGCGCCCGAAGCGCAACGGCCGCTGATCGTGAACCTCTGCCGCATCGGCATCGGCGCGCGGGCCGTGGTGTTCGCGCTGATCGGCGTGTTCCTGATCGTCGCCGCCTGGCGCGCCGATCCGCGTGAAGCCAGGGGGCTTGGCGCCTCGCTCGCAGCACTGCGCGAACAGCCGGCCGGCGAATGGCTGCTGGCCGCCGTCGGCGCCGGACTGGTGGCGTTTGCGTTCTTCAGCCTGATCGAGGCGCGCTGGCGGAGAATCCGGACGCAGTGAGGGCGCAGCCGGCTGCTGCCGCTCATACCCTGCTTCGCCGCCGGTACACCAGCGGCTCGCGCGTTCGCGCATCCCCCTGCCGTTCAGGCCGGCTTTCGTTGCTGACCCGACCCGCCCGCTACGCTTGCCGGCAGCGGACCCGGACTGCATGCAGGGGGCAGCCGGAAACCGGTCACGGATACTGGGGGATCGATCATGCCGAATCTGCTGGCCTGGCAGGCAGCCACCGACTGGAAAACCTCACCGATCTCGCTGCCGGCGAACATCGAAGGTTTCGAGATGATCGCCGGGCCGGCACCGGACCCGTCCTGGACCGGTTCGCCGATGGTGGCGTACCTCGGCCCGAGCGGTGAACGCCGCATCTGGTATGACGGCGTCATGTGTCAGCAGATGGGTTCGTATGCCTCGATGTTCGTGCTGCTGCACGAAATCGCCCATCACACGCTGCTGCACACGGCCCAGCCGATCGTGCCGACGCTGCTGCTTTCTGCCGCCCAGCAGTCGATGGGCCGGGAGGCGCAGGCCGACAACGTCGCCTGCCGGGAGGCCGTGCGTTTCTTCCCGCTGGAAGCGCCGGAGGTGCTCGATGCCATTTACAAGTACTGGGCGGCTGCCCAGGGCAGCGGCGGCAGCTCGCATCCGTCCGACGCGCAGCGTGCGGTCAACGTCTATCAGCAGTGGCAGTCGTATCTGAGCACGGCGCGCTGCGACATCCTCGTGCACAACGATCCGCTGACGCCGCGCGATGCCATCGTCAAGCTGCTCGGCGTGCTGCAGGTCAATCCGGTGCTGGTCGATCCGCTGATCCATCAGGCCGAACTCACCGGCAGCCTGCGGCTCAATTACGACGGCAACGGTTATTTCTA